>JAHFQD010000448.1 GCA_023266455.1 Candidatus Muproteobacteria bacterium | reverse complement strand
GCCACCCATCTTGCGAATGTCTTGTTCATGATGCATCGCGATGATGACGGAACCTGCGCCCAAGAACAGCAGCGCCTTGAAGAACGCATGCGTCATTAAATGGAAAATGCCGGCGGCGTAAGCCGAGGCGCCAAGCGCGACCATCATGTAGCCGAGCTGCGACAACGTCGAGTACGCGACCACGCGCTTGATGTCGTTCTGCACGATACCGACCAAGGCCATCAGGAACGCCGTGAGCGCGCCGATCACCAGCACGACCGAAAGCGCGGTCTCCGACAATTCGTACAACGGCGACATGCGCGCGACCATGAACACGCCGGCGGTCACCATCGTTGCCGCATGGATCAGCGCGGAAATCGGCGTCGGGCCTTCCATCGAATCGGGCAGCCATACATGCAACGGCACTTGCGCCGACTTACCCATCGCGCCGACGAACAGCAAAATACAAATCAGCGTCATGACTTTCCAATCGACACCGGGAATCACTTGCAACGTCTTGCTGGCGTATTGCGGCGCGGTGGCGAACACCGCGGCGTAATCGAGAGTGCCGAAATATAAAAACACCGCGGCGATGCCGAGCAAGAAACCGAAATCGCCGACGCGGTTTACCAGGAACGCCTTCAGCTGGGCGTAGGTCGCCGTCGGGCGCGTGAACCAGAAACCGATGAGCAGGTACGACATCAGTCCCACCCCTTCCCAACCGAAGAACAGCTGCAGGAAGTTATTGGACATCACCAGCATCAACATGAAAAACGTGAATAACGAGATGTAACTGAAGAAGCGTTGATATCCCGGATCTTCATGCATGTAACCGACGGTGTAGATGTGGACCATAAGCGACACGAAGGTCACCACGATCATCATAAGCACCGTCAACGGATCGATTAAGAATCCAATTTCGATCGGCGTATGGCCCGCGACCGCCCAGGTATAAAGCGCGCCATTAAAGTGATGACCAGCGAGCACGTCGGGCAGGACCACGAACGCGGACAGCGCGCACGAAATCGCCACGCCCAAAATCGCCGCCGTATGCGCGCCGCGACGGCCGACGACTTTACCGAGCAACCCGGCGATCAACGCGCCAGCGAGGCACGCCAGCGGGACCAGCAAATAAATTGTCTTCATGCTCATGCCGAACATGAGTCGATCCTTTTAGTTAAAACGACGGTCACACAAATGAAGCCCCCTCTCCCGCAAGGAGAGGGCCGGGGTGAGGCGGATCATAAGCTGTTCGCAAACTATCCCCTCATCCTGTCCTTCTCCCTGTAAGGAGAAGGAACTCAATGAAAAAAACTGGGTAAAGGCTTTCATCAGATTGCTATTAACCCTTTAACGAATCCAAATCCTCGACATTGATCGAGGCACGATTACGGAACACCACGACCAAGATCGCCAGCCCGATCGCCGACTCCGCGGCCGCGACGGTTAAGATGAAAAACACGAACACCTGACCGGCGGAATCGCCGAGATAATGCGAGAACGCGACGAAATTGATATTAACCGCGAGCAACATGAGCTCAATCGCCATCAACAGAATCACGAGATTCTTACGATTGAGAAAAATTCCCACCACGCTTAACGCGAACAGAATCGCGCTCAAAGTTAAGTAATGCGCTAGCGGTATCAAGATCGGCCCTCTCTCAACTCTTCTTTTCCGACGGCATCTTTATCAGACGCACGCGGTCCTCGCGCCGAACTTTAACTTGCTCGGCGGGATCGATGTACTTTGTGTCTTTGCGTTTGCGCAGCGTCAATGCGATCGCCGCAATGATGGCGACCAGCAAAATCAGCGCCGCGATCTCGAACGGATAGGCGTATTGGGTGTACAGCACGCGACCCAGCGCGCGCGTGTTGCTGTAATCGGCGCCGAGTGCTGCCGGTTCCGGCAAGCGATCCAAACCGAAATGCCCGCTCGAAATGATGAGTCCCATTTCGATCACCAGCAGCACCGCGACCAACCCGCCGTACGGCAAATATTCGGCGAAGCCTTCGCGCATGCGCGCGATGTCGATGTCGAGCATCATGACCACGAACAGGAACAGCACCATGACCGCGCCGACGTACACCAGCACCAGCGCGATGGCCAGGAATTCCGCTTCGAGCAGCATCCATAATCCAGACG
>JAHFQD010000112.1:6131-6541 GCA_023266455.1 Candidatus Muproteobacteria bacterium | reverse complement strand
CGCAATTCTTGCAGCAACTCTAACCAGCTCTGTTCCGCAGGATCGAGCTGGTGCTCAATTGTATCGGCTGAAATGCCCTTCTGCTCGAGTTCTCGCCGAACTCGAACCGGCCCGATTCCTCGCCGACGACGCGAGGCGATAAAGCTTTCCACGAAACGTTCGTCGTTAAGTAGTCGCTCGGATGCCAATCGCGCCAGCGCTTGCTCCGCGATTTCCGGGGCGCAACCTTTTTGGAGCAGCTTTTGTTGTAACTCGAATCGAGAATGTTCGCGGCGCGTGAGCCATTGCAGCGCGAGGATGCGCGCACGTGCGGGATCGATTTCCTCGGGGGCTTTCTTCATGCAGATTCTGGCAAAATCTCCGCCCTTCAAGAGCAGAGTTAGGAACAAGATGGGGAAGGTCCGTATAAA
>JAHFQD010000112.1:0-6121 GCA_023266455.1 Candidatus Muproteobacteria bacterium | reverse complement strand
TTAGGCTTCATCCTCTTCCGTCACTGCTTCAGCTTCTTCCGGTTCTAGCGCCACCGCGTTACGCGCGGCGATGGCCTTTTCGCGGATCTTCTTTTCAATTTCCTGTGCGACTTTGGGATTGTCACGCAAGAACTGCCGCGCGTTGTCCCGACCTTGGCCAATTCGCTCTTTCTCAAAGCTGTACCAGGCACCAAGTTTCTCGACCACGCCGCTATCGGCGCCCATGTCGATCAATTCGCCTTCTTTAGAAATGCCTTGGTCATAGAGAATGTCGAATTCGCACTGCCGGAACGGCGGTGCCACCTTATTCTTCACGACTTTGACGCGTGTCTGGTTGCCGATGACTTCTTCGCCCTTCTTAATCGCACCGATACGGCGGATATCCAAGCGAACCGAAGCGTAGAACTTAAGTGCGTTACCGCCAGTGGTGGTTTCGGGGTTACCAAACATCACGCCGATCTTCATACGGATTTGGTTGATGAAAATTACCAACGTATTGGAACGCTTGATGTTGGCGGTGAGTTTACGCAACGCCTGAGACATAAGCCGGGCTTGCAAGCCCATTTGCGGCTCGCCCATTTCACCTTCGATTTCCGCCTTCGGCGTGAGCGCGGCGACGGAGTCGATAACCACGGCGTCGACGCCGCCCGAACGTACCAACATGTCACAAATTTCTAGTGCTTGTTCACCGGAATCCGGCTGTGAAACCAGTAACTCGTCGATATTGACGCCGAGTTTCTTGGCGTATTGAGGATCAAGCGCGTGTTCGGCATCGATAAACGCCGCGGCGCCGCCATGGCGTTGAATTTCCGCGATGGTCGATAAGGCCAAGGTCGTCTTACCAGAGGACTCCGGTCCGTAAATCTCGACGACACGACCCTTGGGCAGGCCGCCGATACCGAGCGCGATATCCAATCCCAACGATCCGGTGGAGATCGGCTCTACCAGTTGCGCGGCGACGTTGTCACCCAGACGCATCACGGAACCTTTGCCAAACTGTTTTTCGATTTGACCCAGCGCCAAATTCAGCGCTTTGGCTCTATTTGTATCCATCTAATGATCTCCTGAGGTACCGATTCGCTATCTCAACTCACGTTTTATTGTGAGCGCCTGAATGGTCGAGCAATTTAACGTAACGCCGCACGCACGTATAGACAAAACATTTTTCGATTCGTGCATGACTAACTTTTTCGTTATTTTACCGCTAATTAGAAGGGTTTTTAAAGGTTAATTTGAGGTTTATATAGCACGATGATTCCGAGGTAACGCTAACGATTATCTTTAAATCATGCAGCGTATGAAGTTCCTCCGCTGTTGCTTCTCCCTCGGCGGGAAACACAACGATCATTAGGCATGAAATTTATCGACTGTTCACTGCCTTGGGGATGAGACGGGGGGTATCTGGTGACACACGCCACTGAACGCGTACATAAGGATGTACTTGCATGCGACCGGGAAATAGAAAGGATAAAGGAGAGCAACGAGTTTTAACGCTACGCCCATACAAGAAAGAAGCTACTCCAATCGAATTTCTTATCAACTGCGAATAAAACATCCTACGAACAACCCATCATGCGAGCTGCATATCGATAAAATTAACCACACCCCGCAACGCTTCCTCCGCTGCCTGATGCCGAACTTCCTGTCGATCACCGCTGAAAATATGATGCGCCGCTACGGTCGGCCGATCTTTTCCCGCCCATGCAAACCATACTGTCCCAGTTGGCTTTTCATTGCTGCCCCCATCCGGCCCAGCGATGCCGGTAACCGCGAGCGCCACCTGTGCGCGCGAACGCGACAACGCCCCCTCCGCCATTTCCCGAACTGTCGATTCACTCACCGCGCCAAACCGTGTTAAGGTCTCCGCACGGACACCAAGTAATTCCTGTTTCGATACGTTGCTATAAACAACAACGCCGCGATCGAACCAGCGCGAACTGCCCGGGACGGAAGTAACCGCCTGCGCAACCCATCCTCCAGTGCATGACTCGGCCGTCGTCAGCACCAAGTTTTGCCGACTCAGCAATTGCCCGACTTCGGTCGCCAGCGTTTCTAGATTCATAAAAAAATATTCAGCACCAAATCAGTAAGTTCGAGTCTAAACCGTGCTGGCATTTTACGATCGGCCTTGCGCAGTGGAGTTGGCGGCCTAAGATTATTTTCTGAAGCTTGGTCGGGACACCAACTCGGCGCAGGGCCGAGAGCACGATACAGGGGAAAACACTATCGTTGCATGGAGGTGTCCGATATGAGCAAGAATAGCGGCGGTTCCCAGCAATATCATCAACAGGATCAGCAGCAAAACCCTCACTACTTTTCATCCGCGCCCTACCCTGATTTCGACGAATTAGTAACCCAGGTTCGCAACGACGATTCCAATCTCATGAATCGTGTATTGGAACCCGACGGTTATTTCCAAACACGTGCCACGACGTTAAACGAAATTACTCGCGTAGTCACGGAGCTGAACAAAAAATCACTAGCGAAACGCTCCACGGATGACTTGCCGACAATCATTATGGCATGGGGGAAATGTCGAGTGGGATCGACGGCGTTGACGAATTTGTTTGGGATTGCGGGGATACCTGCTTATTACAATCCAATAAAAACAGCTATTCGTCATTTTGTATTAGACGGACCGGCTGAGTCATGGGAATTTCCGCAACGGTCTGAAAAAGAATTTCTCTTCGCTAAAGAAATGTCAGGCCCTTATCATCTTGCAGATTGCACAGTTAATCCTCTACAAATTCTCGTTGAAGCCGGTTACCCAATAAGTCGAATTGAATTGTTAATGCTTGATCGCGATCCTTATCAATCACTCGATTCTTGGCTCAATAAATGGGGACGACTTATCTTGCCGGAAAGGCTGGCACAACATTATGTTTTATCCGCTTTGAATGGGAATCGAATTAGCACTTACGCGAAAAAAGTAGGCGTTCGAGTTTCGCACTACATCTATGAAGCAAGCCGCCTTCCCAAAGCGGCCATAAGCAAGATGTTCGGTAGGCTTGGTATCGAGCATAGATTTCATAATGGAGTCGTCGAGAACTGGGACGAGAAAGGAATGCTCGATTCCGAAAATTCTAAAATAATTTTTCCTCCATTACCTAAACCTTGCATCATCCCAGGACTACATGCTTCAGAGAAAAGTTACATGTACAAGCGACGAAACACCGATCGCGTTTCCGATGAATACAAAATAATGATAGAAAAAAGCGGTGTCCTCGATCGATATCGAGAAACGGCGCTTGCTTTCGCAGAAGAATTGAAAATGAATACTGAAGATTGCGAGAAAATATTTGAAGGTACGCCAGCGACATCGCAACGGGCAAAGCTGCTTAGCACTACAGCGTCTGCTTAACCGGCAGGACGAACCTTGCCCTGCTTTTTCGTGACGTGGACGTGCCGGGCACGTTCGCACCAGTCTTCAAAATATTCGGCCGGTAGAGGCTTGCTGAGATGGTAACCCTGTATGACGTCGCAACCGAGTTCCGCAAGGTGATCCCAAGTTTCTTGGTTCTCGACACCTTCTGCGACCACTCGGAGATCGAGGTCATGCGCCAAGCCGATCGTAGAACGAACGATGGCTGCGGAATCTTGATCCGACAGCATATCGATCACAAACGATTTGTCTATTTTTACGGCATCTACCGGCAGTTTTTTCAAATAACCGAGCGATGAATAACCGGTTCCGAAATCGTCGATGAATAAGGTAATCCCCATCTTACTCAGCCGCTGTAAGACGTTTAGCGAACCTTCCGGATCTTCCATCATCGCGCCTTCGGTAATTTCAAGTTCCAACCAATCCGCCGACGCGTTCCATGTTGAGAGGGAACTTTCAATTTTGCCGAGGAAGGCCACGTCGCGCAGATTGCGCGTAGAAAGGTTAACGGCGATCGGTAAATTCAAACCTCGCTGATGCCAGGTCGCCGATTGGCGCAATGCCGCGCCCACGACCCAATCGGTAAGCGGTTTGATTAAACCCGAGCTCTCGGCGATTGGAATAAATTGATCCGGCGGAATGAATCCACGCTGCGGATGACGCCAACGCAACAAAGCCTCGGCACCACAAACAGTACCACCTAGCAACTCCACTTTGGGTTGGTAATACAATACCAATTCGTTTTGTTCGATAGCGCGCCGTAAATCACCAACCAACGCCAACCGCTCGGCGCTATCGTTATCTTCGCCCGCAACGTAGAAGGCATAACTCCGATCCGACTTCTTCGCTTGATGCAACGCGACGTCGGCGTGCCGCATGAGTTGCGCTGGTTCTTTGCCGTGATTGGGGAACAACGAAATACCCACCGTTGCCCGTACTTCGAGCTTAAGACCATTAATAGAGTACGGCCGCTCCAAAACATCGAGCACTTGCAACGCTACGCTCACGGCTTGATCGGCGTCGTATATCGGCAGCAGTATCGCGAACTCATCGCCGCGCATACGCGCCAAAAATCCACCTTCACTTAAAACACTCTGAAGACGCTCACTAACGTCTTTGAGTAATAAATCACCCTGATGGAAGCCAAGCGCATCGTTGATTTCGCGCAGATGCGTAAGATCGATCATTAGCAACGATAAGGTCCGGCCGTGATCGCTCGCAACCGTCATCTCACGACGCAAACGCGATTCGAAATGCGCGTGATTCGGCAACCCGGTAAGCCCATCGAAGAACGCCATATGCTCGAGTGCACGATTGTGCTCGGCACGCGCGCGAAGTGTCGAAATACCGAACGCTAGGTCTTGCACCGCTTCGGCGAGCAACTCAAGCTCTTCGGAACTAAACGCGTCCGATTCTTGCGAATAAATCGCAAGCGCACCGATGACCTTATCGTTAACACGAAGCGGGAACGCTACGCCCGATGCGTACCCACGACGCGCCGCCTCGTCGCGCCACGGCGCGTAGTTCGGATCGGTAAGAATATTTTGTGCGATATAAGGTTTACCGGTACGGATCGCCATACCGACAGGGCTACGTCCAAGCTCATCATCCGACCAAGTAAGGCCCGAAGCGAATTCGGACAAAGCCGTTAACCCGCCATGGAACCCCGCTTGCGCGGTCGGTCGAATCGTCCGCTGCGAATCTTGTTCGGCGTATCCGATCCAAGCAAAACGATACCCACCTACTTCTACGATCGTACGGCAGGTTTCCGATAATAGAATTTGTTCATCACCAGCACGCGCGACGACGCGGTTGCCTTCGCTTAGCGTTTTGAGAGACCTATTAACTCTTCGTAGCGTTGTCGTCATACGCTGCAACCCTGACGCCATGGAATCGAAGGTTTGGGCTAAGAGACCAAATTCCTCTTGGCCGTGAGGAAGTCCGGTACGCGCATCAAGATCACCTTTACCTAGTTTCTGCGCGGCACTCGTTAATGCATTAACACGACTAAGAACGAAAACATCACCGCCAATCCAAGCTGCGGCAAGCGCCAACACTGCCGCAACGAATAGTAAAATTAAGTTACGCTGAAAATCACGGTTCGCGGTAACAAAGGCCACTTTCTTAGACAGACCAATAATCGTATAAACGTTGCCGGTCGTACCTCGATATAAGGGCGCGAAGGCGTGAAAACGAGTAACCCCGTCTAAGCCTCCAATCTCGGCAGTCCCCACTTTTGTTGGAGCGGTGCCTTCTTGATATGAACCTTCACCCTCAAAAGATGCTGTAAGAATTGTTTTAACGAGCGTTGATTCAGAAACTTTCTTGCCAACCCACTTCTGCGGATCGGGATAATGTGCGAGGACAGTACCGGTGCCATCAAGAACGAGGACTGTTGAATCAGCCGGTAAATCATCCGGCGTGATGAGTTCATTGAACCAATCAAGATCTAATGCAGCATAAACAACCGTTTTAACATTATTACGATCATCAGACACCGCATAACCAAAATTTATACTGCTCTTATCCGTTGCACGTCCTATTTGATAATCGCCGATGCCAAATCCGTGAGACTGCACTGCGCGCTGAAAATAAGTACGATCTAAAATATTCACTTTGCGCCAGATCGGTAGCGAACGGCAGTACACATCTCCATTGGCTAAGGCCAGAGCGATGGAACGGTATTGTGGAAAAGGCTTGTGTGCTTCAGCAAGAGCCGAATGGCAGGCTTCTGGCGTC
>JAHFQD010000447.1 GCA_023266455.1 Candidatus Muproteobacteria bacterium | reverse complement strand
GAACAAGAAGGAATACGATCACGCCCGCGTTCTGGCCGAGCAGGCCCAAGTCGACGCGCAGCTAGCAATGGCGAAAGCGCGCGCGGCGAAGGCGCAGCAAGCAGCATCGAGCACGCAAGAAGGTGTCGGGACCTTGCAGAAAGAACTCGGTCGCGAACAGACGAACCGTGAAAATAAATAACGCGCAATACAAATTTCTAAGGAGATCGATTATGGACAATCATCGCTTTTTGACCAGTTATTTGTCGGCGTTGCTCGTTAGTCTCGCGTTGGCGGGTTGCGCGTCAGCGCCGAATTCCAATCTCGAAAGTGCGCATAGCGAACTTTCTGCTGTGCAAGGCGATCCGCAAATCGTCACGTTTGCGGGCAGTGAATTAGCGGACGCTGACGCGGCACTGAAGAAAGCGGACGAAGCATGGCAAAAGGATGGAGATAAAGAACAAGTCGATCATCTCGCTTACGTCGCTAAACAGAAAATTTCTATTGCCCGCGAAACCGCGAATCAAAAGGCCGCTGAACAACGTGTCGCCCAGGCGAGTAACGAGCGACGCGACGCGTTGATCGATGCCAGAACCCGCGAAGCGGATTCGCTGCGTCAACGTTCCGAAGCGGCCGAACGCCAAGCGCAAGCCGCTGAAGTGCGTGCGAGCCAGATCGAAGCCGATCTGCGCGAGTTGCACGCCATGCAGACGAATCGCGGATTAGTGGTAACCCTCGGTTCAGTGCTCTTCGAAACCGATAAAGCCGAGTTCAAACCCGGTGCCATGCGCAATCTGCAAAAGTTGGCGAACGCTCTTAACAAGCATCCCGAGCGTAAGGTGTTGATCGAAGGCTTTACCGACAGCACCGGCAGCGACGGATACAACCGTGATCTTTCGGAACGCCGCGCCGACGCCGTACGCCGCGCGCTGACGGATTTAGGTATTAGTTCCGAGCGTGTTGAAAGCCGTGGTTATGGCAAAGAGTTTCCAGTGGCCACGAACGATACAGCGGAAGGACGACAGTTGAATCGACGCGTTGAGATCATCATCTCGGATGAAAACGGTAATATCGAATCGCGTCAGGGTACGTGAGCGGTAACGAGGTAGGCGTAAAAACGGGGCGGCATGTGCCGCCCCGTTTTTTATAGCGATCGCTTAGCGATTCACGTTCCACACCCCGGTTGCGGCGGTTGTTTTCGCGTACTGCGCGAAGTCGCGCGGCGCTCGACCGAGGGCGCGTTGTATGCCGTCGGTAACAAAAGTATTTCGGCCATCGAGGACGGTGGCGAATAACTCGCTCAACAGTTCCGCTATATCGCGCGGTATGCCGTGTTCAATCATCCCGGCTTGATAGTCGGCTGGCGAAATGGCGAGATATTGAATATCGCGACCGGTTGCCTGCGCGATTTCACCAACGGCTTCGTTAAACGTGAGCAATCGCGGTCCGGTGACTTCATAAAGTTGTCCTACGTGACGATCGTCCGTCAGTGCCGCGACGACGATGTCGGCGATGTCGTCCGCGTCCACGAACGGCTCGGCGACGCGGCCGCCTGGGAACGCGACCTCGCCGCTGCGCACCGCGTCTAGCAGAAAATGCTCGCTGAAGTTTTGGTAGAACCAACTCGCGCGCACGATGGTCCACGCGGCGCCGGATTCGCGGATGGCCTGTTCGGCGAGCAGCGCACCGTCTTCCCCACGCCCCGAGAGCAAGATCAGCCGCCGCACGCCGTTTTCGATGGCGACATCCGCGAAGGCGCGCACCGTCGCGGCCGCTCCTGGGAAGGCAAGATCGGGCTGATACGTGACGTATACCGCGTCGACCCCTTTCAGTGCGGGCACCCAGGTCGTCGGATTCGTCCAATCGAAGGCGGGGTTACCGGAACGCGAACCGATGCGTATCGGGAGACTGCGTTCCTCGAGCCGCATGGCGACCCGGCGGCCGGTTTTACCGGTGCCGCTGGTGATCAGGGTTAGTTTGTTGGCTTGGGTTTGGGGTTTCATGCTTTTCATAACATCCTCGTTAAGTGGTTTTGCATGAAATCTAATATGTACTGAAATTTAAGGACTAACAATCGTACAAAGTCCATTAATTATGATTAATCGTCTATACATATAGACATTTTTAAGTTCTATCGATATTTT
>JAHFQD010000111.1:733-6594 GCA_023266455.1 Candidatus Muproteobacteria bacterium | reverse complement strand
AGACGCCACGCAAGTACGGTATCCGCGGCATCCCGACGCTCATGTTGTTCAAGAACGGTCAGGTCGAAGCCACCAAAGTGGGCGCGGTGTCCAAATCACAGCTCGCCGCCTTCCTTGACGGAAACCTGTAAAGGAATAAATGACTCTCACCGGCGCGAACAAGGTATCTCACCGATGCGCGCCGGTGAAGAAATGAAGTACTTTACTAGACGCCGCCATTAGGCAATGCTAATGTTAATCAATAATTCCAAGTTCGTTCCTGCTCCAACCCTATAACTCCCTTCGAATCCGACGCCCGCAATACTGGGGCCGGATCGACTCCTCAAGCCAAGCCTTTTCGCGGTGACGCAATGAACCAAACCGTAATGAACCTCTCCGAACTTAAACGCAAACCGGCGACCGAGCTGGCCGAAATGGCCGCTGCACTCGATGTCGAAGGCGGCGCGCGTTTACGCAAGCAAGACCTGATCTTCGCGATCCTCAAAGCGCAAGCGCGCAAGGGCGAAGACATCCTCGGCGAGGGCATCGTCGAAATTTTGCAGGATGGATTCGGGTTTCTACGATCAGGAGACGCCTCCTATTTAGCCGGACCGGACGACATTTACGTCTCGCCTTCGCAAATACGCCGCTTCAATCTGCGCACCGGCGACACCGTCAAGGGCAATATCCGCCCGCCCAAAGAATCCGAACGCTACTTCGCGCTGCTGAAAGTCGACGAAATCAACTTCGACAATCCCGAACAAGCCAAGAACAAAGTCCTCTTCGAAAACTTAACCCCGCTCCATCCGGAAGAACGCTTCAAGCTCGAACGCGACAATGCATCGAGCGAAAACATGACCGCTCGCGTGATCGATTTGATCGCGCCCATCGGCAAAGGCCAGCGCGGTCTGATCGTGTCGCCGCCGAAAGCTGGTAAAACCGTCATGCTGCAGAACATCGCGCATGCGATCGTCGCCAACCATCCCGACGTTTACCTCATCGTGCTGTTAATCGACGAGCGTCCGGAAGAAGTCACGGAAATGCAGCGGTCCGTAAAAGGCGAAGTCATCGCGTCCACGTTCGACGAACCGGCGTCGCGCCACGTGCAAGTGGCGGAAATGGTAATCGAAAAGGCCAAGCGCCTGGTCGAGCACAAGAAAGACGTCGTCATCCTGTTAGATTCGATCACGCGCTTAGCGCGCGCTTACAACACCGTGCAACCGGCGTCGGGCAAAGTGCTCACCGGCGGCGTCGACGCCAACGCGCTGCAAAAACCGAAACGCTTCTTCGGCGCGGCGCGTAATATCGAAGAAGGCGGATCGCTCACGATCATGGCGACGGCCTTGGTCGATACCGGCTCGAAAATGGACGACGTGATTTACGAAGAGTTCAAAGGCACCGGTAACATGGAAGTGCATCTCGACCGCCGCTTGGCCGAAAAGCGTTCTTATCCTTCGATCAACATCAATCGCTCCGGCACACGCCGTGAGGAATTGTTGCTGGCGCCGGATGAGATGCAAAAGATTTGGATCTTGCGCAAGTTGCTGCACCAGATGGACGAACTTGAAGCGTCCGAATTCTTGCTCGAAAAACTACGCGCCACCAAAAATAACGGCGAGTTCTTCGATTCGATGAAACGCTAGCCGGACTCCGACTGGCGTTCTTCTAAGGGAAATCTCAGCGTTACCGACGTACCGAAATCCGGCTGGCTTTGCAGCCGGATTTCGCCGCCATGCGCCTGCATGATCTGCTGGCACAGGCTCAATCCCAAGCCGTAACCACCGGTTTTTTTAGTGCGCGATTTATCCACCCGATAGAAAGGCTCGAAAACTTTTTCCTGCTCGGCACTCGGGATACCGACGCCAAAATCGCGGATCGTCAATTCGATATACGCTGCTTCGCATGCTAGTGCTATCTCCACCGGTTGTGCTTGTCGCGTCGAGTATTTCAACGCGTTTTCCAAAATATTCTGTAGCACGATCTTAATCCGCGCTTCATCGGCGTTTATTCGAACGTCTTTGGGAATTTTCAGCAATTTTACGCCCGGCTTGCGGCGTTTATAGCGACGCGCCACGTCGCGCACGACCGCGCTCAAATTCACGCGCGTTAACGTCAATTGGCCGTTGCTGCTGCGTAGACGTTCGGCCTCGAGTATTTCCGTCAGCATGGTTTCCATTTGCGCGATGTCGCTCAACATGGATTCTTTGAGCCGGTGCCGCGGCATCATTTCGAGCGCCACACGCAGACGCGTCAACGGACTACGCAACTCGTGGCTCACGTCCAACAACAACTGTGACTTCGCCTGCAGCATCTCGCGCACGCGCTGCACCATGACATTGAACGTCTGTGCTAGATAATTGAACTCGCCGTGACGGCCGGTCTTGAACTGGAACTCGAGATTGCCATCGGCGATTTCCTGCACGCCGTACAGCAAACGGCGCATCGGCAAAAACAAGCGGCGCAATATGAAAAAACTCGCCAGCAACACCACGAAGATCCAGCCGGAGATATGCCGTAATTGCTGAAACGAAAAACCATCATTGGAAAAAAGGCCGATCAACAATAATGCGACACAGACTGATAAGAAAATCAGCAAACAGATGCGCGCGAAAAACCAGTGTCGCGGCGGACGCAAATGATGGTGACCCCAGGCATAGCGACTGGGGCAGGCGGCGCGCCAGTTTTCTTTACGATGCATCGGCCATCACTTTGCCGATAAATAAATAACCGGCACCCCATACAGTTTTAAAAAATTTCGGATGATCGGCGGCGTCGCCGAGTTTCTTGCGCAGACGACTCACAGCGATGTCGACCGAACGATTAAACGCGTCGCACTCGATGCCACGCAAGTAATCCAAAATACGATCGCGACTCAGAACCACGCCAGGATTTTGCAAAAACAGCGACAACACTTCGAACTCGGTCGTGGTCAACGCGAGATCCTTGCCCTCGAGGGTGACGGCGCGCTTTTCCACATCGAGTATTAAGCCATCGGATTTCAGCCTTGGCGCCGACGACGGACGCGGTGCGCTACGGCGCAAGATGCTTTGAATACGAGCGACCAATTCGCGCGGCTCGAATGGTTTGCTCAAATAATCGTCGGCGCCGATTTCTAATCCAACCACGCGATCGGTTAATTCACCGCGCGCCGTCAGCATGATGATCGGTGTGGCGTACTGTCGGCGGATTTCCCGGCAAACTTCAAAGCCGTCCTTACCAGGCAACATGACATCGAGAATGATCAACACCGGCTTTAGTTTTTCCATCAAACGCGCAACGCCGGCAGGCTCCACGACCGCCGTGAGACTCATATCGAATTGCGCGAGATAGCTTTTCAGCAACTCGCCCAATTTCTGGTCGTCGTCGATGAGCAGGATTTTCTTTTTGAACGCGGCCGGCATCGTTAAATACTAACCTAGGCGACTTGTCGCATCCCGCACCGTTACAAACTGTTACAAACAATTACGTTGTCGAAAAGTTTCGCTCGCGGCCCTGCGTTATAAAAACATCGAACAATCCGTTCTAGCAGGAGAACCGTTATGGAACTAAACGAGCAAGAAAAAGCGCGCATTGTTGCGGAAGAAAAACTGCGTCACGAAACCCGGCGTCAGTTAATGCGCGAAGAATGTTGTCATGGACACCGTTGCGGCGGCCGCTGGCGTATTGGATTCAAAGTATTGATCGTGGCCTTAATCGTGAGCGCCTTCGCCTGGCATTGCCATTCATGGCATGACGGACCCGGCGGCGGATATACCCATGGGACCTCTCAGTAGCGTTTAGCCCCGGAAACCAAGTAAAACCCTCATTACCGGGGTCCGACCAGGGCCCCGGTTTTTTTAATAAAGGCTTTAAAAAGCCTTTAAAATCCCCATATGCCTATACCGCCTTAGGCTGGCTTGCTCCATCTACCCGTTTTCCCCTAGACTACGCGGCCTTTGACCCTACGGTCGGGAATCGTAGGCATTATTCCATTTGTTGAGGTTTGTTTATGAAAGCTGAAATTCATCCGGCGTATGCCGATGTCAAAATTACCTGCGTGTGCGGGAATTCGTTCGTCACGAAGTCGACCATCGGCAAGCCCGATTTGCATGTCGACATCTGCGCCAAGTGTCATCCGTTCTACACCGGCAAGCAGAAGATCGTGGATACCGAAGGCCGCGTAGAAAAATTCCGCCAGAAATACGCGCGTAAAAGAGCGTAATCGAAAGCGTGAAGATTGCTTTAATAGGAAAGGCGTCCTGGTGGGACGCCTTTTTTATTTGTGCGCTGGCTTTTTCATTGCCGGCGGCGGCAGAGACCGCACGCGTCGCTCGGGTTATCGACGGCGACAGTCTGCGCTTAAACGATGGGCGTGAGATAAGGCTAATCGGCATCAACGCGCCGGAGCTCGGCAAGAACGGCGCCCCCGACGAACCGCTAGCGCGTGCGGCGCTGGCTGAACTGGTGCGCCAAGGCGAGGTTCACCTCGAATACGATGCCGAACGCCATGACCGCTACGGTCGCACCTTAGCGCACGTATCGTTACCCGATGGCCGTCGTGCGGAAGAAATTCTGCTGCGCCAAGGTTGGGTGTTTCTGATCGCGCAACCGCCGAACCTGAGTAAACTAGAAATCTATAACGTCGCTGAGCGTCAAGCGCGGCGGGAACAGCTCGGCGTGTGGAGTCGCTACAAAACACGCGCAGCGACGCAAATGAAATCGAGCGACACAGGTTTTCATTTCGTCGACGGCACCGTAAAAAACATCGGCCGCGGACCACACGCGATTTATCTCGATCTCAGCGATCGATTCAGCATCGTGATACCGCACGAAGACTGGCATTTTTTCGGCGGCGATCCGAAGCGCTTTCTCGGACGCCACATCGGTGCGCGCGGATGGGTGACGGCGCACGCGAACCGCATGCATCTGCGAGTCTCGCACCCGTTCGTGATGGACGTAACGGATTAAATCAACGCGCGCAACGCGCGACATTCAACGCCGCGAGCGACGCGGCACCTTGCAGCAACGCGAAACCACCGAGTACCCAGGTAAACAATCCTGCGTCCATCAACGGTCCGAATATAAACGGTGCTAGCGCCAAACCGGCGTCGAGTCCCGAGTAAACGAAACCGTACACGCGGCCGAACGATTTTTGTCCAAAGCGCGCGGTCGCCGCGCGTCGCACCAACATGTCGCGCGACGGTCCGGCGATGCCGACGCAGAAACCAATCGCCGCCATTAACGGCAACAAACCCCATGTCGGAACCTGACCGCTGGCGATACCTAACGCCAACACGCCGGACACGGCGAGCACGAGTGCAATACGCCGTTCATGTTCTTCGCTGCGCGATACCATAAATCCACCGGCGGCCATACCAGCCGCGCCGCCGAGGAGATATGACGTCAAGGCGGTGGCGCCGGCAGCGAGGGACAAGCCGTAAACGTTTTGCAAAACCGCGGGCGCGAAATTTTGCATCGCGCCGAACGCCATTGTGACTAGGAAGAAAAATACGAAGCACATCCACACGGCGCTGGAGGTTAAAAAGGTAAACGTGGATGCCGCCGCCTCGACCGGCACGCCGGACTCGGTTTGGATACGCGATTCGGTCATGGTGTCGCGCCGGATAAAAATAAGCACGAACGCCAATACCGCCATCGACGCCGCGGCGAATGCCGCTGTGCGCCAGCCCGCGGCAACGGCGATAGTCGTTAAAAACACCGGACTAAGCGCCCAACCGAGATTGCCCGAGAGTCCGTGTACTGAAAACGCGTGCCCTAAACGTTTACCGGTGACGTTGCGGTTGAGCAGCGTGAAATCGGCTGGATGAAACACGCTGTTGCCGAATCCGGCGATCGCGGCGGCGGTAATCAAGGCCCCATAACTCGTAGCCGAGCCGAGCATG
>JAHFQD010000111.1:0-723 GCA_023266455.1 Candidatus Muproteobacteria bacterium | reverse complement strand
TGATCGACGACGAAACCGGCCAACGCTTGGCCGATGCCCGAAACCGCGAAGAACACCGCCGTCAGCGCGCCGGCTTGGGTAAAACTGAGTCCGAACTCCTGCATCAGCCAGGGGAACAGCGGCGGAATTAACAAATGAAAGAAATGCGATACGCCATGCGCGAAACCGACCAGCGAGATGACTTCGATTTCACGGCGCGGAGACTGCGCAGCGGCGACGGCGGACATGAACCACATCTCCTTGAAGACAACGCTCGTGTATGATCGCGAGCTTCTATGAAAAACAGTGTAAGCCTGCCGCGTACCCTGCGCGACTGGATTTTGTGGGGTGAAAACGAATTGACCGTGGCCGGTGTGTATTTCGGCCACGGCACCGATAACGCGCTCGATGAAGCGGCGTGGTTGGTCGGCAACGCCATTGGTCTCGCGCCAACACAAATCGACGCGCAATTGCGCAAACTCCTGACGGAACCGGAAAAAAACGCCGTGCGTGAATTAATCGCACGGCGCATCGCAACGCGACAGCCGGCAGCGTATTTGCTGCGGGAAGCGTGGTTCGCCGGTTTGTCGTTTTATGTCGACGAGCGCGTAATCGTACCTCGCTCGCTTACCGGTCAATTTATTCTCGAGCGCTTCGAACCTTGGGTGAAACCCGCGCGCGTGCGCCGGGTGCTCGACCTGTGCACCGGCAGCGGCTGCATCGCCATCGCTTGCGCTCAGGCAT
>JAHFQD010000110.1 GCA_023266455.1 Candidatus Muproteobacteria bacterium | reverse complement strand
GATCCACCTTTTCCCCGTGGTCATCTGCCTATGCTCACCGGACCAGGGCCGTCGTCCGCACAGAATTTCCCGATTAGTTTTATATAAACCGCGTATTGGTCCGCTATTTGCTGTGTTCTTTGTATGCAGCCAGAACCGACGGAAGCCGTAATACAAGCTTCGATCAATGCGAAACCGGACGACGACCAACGGCCGTGGGTATTGGTTGTCGACGATTCGCGGGTAATACGCCGTACCATCATGAGCGTTCTGAAGCAGATGTATAACGTGCTCGAGGCCGAGAACGGCGCGGCCGGTTGGAGCATATTGCGCCAGAACAGTAAGGTGGAGCTCATCATCAGCGATATCGAGATGCCTGAGCTGGACGGCTATGGTCTGATCTGTAAAATCCGCGCGGTCGAAGACCCAGGGTTGCGCGAACTCCCGATCGTCGTGATCACGAGCGCCGAGGATGAAATTACGCGTGATCGCGCGTACGCATGCGGCGCCAACGACTTCATTCTGAAACCGTTCAACGCTAATCAGTTGCTCTCGTGCGTGCAGAAGCAGGTTAGCGAATACCGCGCGTCCACCGGCGCTCCGCCGATGGCGCCAGCCACGCCGGCGCCAGAGACTAAGTCGGCTGCCAATGAGACCCCAGTAACCATTGCCGACACCGGTCCGGGCACGGTCGAAATGGCGTTGCATCATATCGATAGCGGCTTCGCGATTCTGCGCGGCCTCAAAACCGCCAGCTTCGCGCCGCACGCTTTGAGTCTCGTGCTGCGATTCTTGCCGCTGCTTAAGTATTGCAACGCCAAGTTCAAACTCGGTATGGATCACGAAATCGCCGTCTTCCAACAGCGAGTCGCCGCCGCGCGCGACGCCGAGACTTCGTCCGCTACACGCTCGCAGTAATTGCATTCTTGGCGGAGCGCGAGAGAGGCTGCGATAAAATTTCAGTTTTGAACTGCCGCAACTTTCCTTCGCGATGCCTCCTAACTAACCAGCACGATCGTTTTCCTGGCTAATCTCGTTGCGCCAGCGATTCTGAATAACTCACGAGTCTTGCAACGTAAAAAATCGGGACGAAACTGCGTAAGCCTAGGGTGGGCGCAGCCCACGCATACGTTTCGCTTGTAGATTCGCTACGTGTTAGGTCAATATAAAATGCTCGCTAACAATCGCTTTGAGGCGGACACGCAAAGAATACGGCGCGCCGCAGCGTAGGGTGAGCGAAGATCACAATAACAATCTGTTATATAAATAACGCGTGGTTCGTTAGGGGGCGAGTATCGATTCCCAGTTTGTAACCGTGAAATTAATGAGAGCGACAGCATGACGACCAAAGACACGATTCAAAGTTACTTCAACAGTCTCAAAGAGAAGCAAGGATGGGAGGCGTTTCTATCGGAGGAGCTGTCGTTCACGCGTTTCACCAGCCCGATCAAACGTGTCGCGGGTAGAACCGCATACCTTGAGGCGACAAAGCGTTTCTATTCCATGATCAAGACGCTCGATATCAAAAGCATGGTGGTGGATGGCGAGAAGGCTTGTGTTTTGACTCGATACGAACTTCAGCCACCGGGCGGCCCGGCCTTCGAGACCCATGTGGCCGAAGTGTTCGAAGTCCGAGATGGAAAGATAAAGTCGTTCGATATCTATTTCGATAGCGCACCGTTCCCCAAGTAACGAGAAGCCAACCATTCAAATGGCGCGCGACGATGATCTGTTGAACCGAGTCAGGGCGGCATTGGCGCGCGTTCGCAACGTCACAGAGAAGAAAATGTTCGGGAGCATGGCGTTCATGGTGCGCGGCAAGATGTGTCTCAGCGCGCGGACGACGCGAATTATGTGTCGCATCGACCCGGCGCTCCACGACGCCGCGCTGAAACGGAAAGGCTGTCGGACTGTCGTTATGCGAGGCCGAAAGTATCGAGGTTATGTATACGTCGATGCGGAGTCCGTGAAAACGAAAAATGCATTGAAATACTGGGTTGATCTGGCGTTGAGCTACAACAAGGTAATTGCCTCAACGAAAAAAGCCTAAGGTGAACGAAACCCATGAGGTCGTGGTCTGCCCCGACTAGTTAACGCAAGGAGACATCGCGATGCGTTTTCATCCTTTGAATTTGCCACTGGTTTTTTTTCTCGCGACGTCATCGGCGTTCGCGCTCGACCCCACTTGCGAAAAGGTGTTGAAGGCGGCGGAGACGCGCATCAACCAGCCTACTTGGCAGAGCATTACCGAGCTCGGCGACAAAATGCGGATGGAGGTAGTCAAAGCCAACGGACAATTTTATCGCCGGGCTGGCGAAAAGTGGTCGAAGCTTCCCGCCAATATCGATGACACAGAACGTAAACTCATCGCGCAAATTCGTAACGGTGAATGGAAAATGACCAATTGCAAGGTGGTCGGCAACGACACAGTGAACGGCATACCGGTGACAGTTATCAGCAGTCGGACTGAATTGAAAAATGCGCCGCCTGGCGATATGAAATTGTATATCGGCAAATCCGATGGGTTGCCTTATAGACAGGTCGGTAGCAATCTGAAGGTCGAGTATCGTTACAAAGGTTTCGTTGCACCGAAGTTGTAGTTGTCGTGAACGTAACCAAGCGTGGAGAGGAACGATCGGCGTTTGCGTAGGGTGGGCGCAGCCCACGCGTTATCTACAATAGACGGCGATCGTGGGCTGCGCCCACCCTACGTTTTCTAAATACCCTGATCACGGACACACGAGACTTATGACGAGACTCGCCCAATTACTCTTGATCCTGGCACTGGTCGGCGGCGGATATCAGTGGTGGAAAAGCCACGAGCGCGCCAGCTTCGAACGTAAGGTCCTCGCTTCGGCAAATCACAACGGATTTGTTCCCGTGGAAATGCCCGATGGTGCGCCGGCTAATACCGTCGTTATCCTCGCGCCGCTGAATTGTCCGCGAGAAGCGGGGCAGCGCGCGGAAGCGCTCGCGAAGCGTTTAACGGAGATGGGCATTCCGAATCTGAAGACGAACCATTATTCCGTTCAAGACGTGAGGCTGGAACGGTTCGATGCGCTTAATCGCACGGCCGTTATTTTAAGAGGCGAGATTCCCATCGTAATGATTAATGGCCGGGGGAAGGCGAATCCGACCATCGATCAAGTTACCGCCGAGTACGGCGTGCCTCGTAACAAGTAACGGGTGATCCGAATCTGTTAGTCACCTGCAAGGAGATATCACCCATGTCTTTTCAAGCCTACCTGGACAACATACGCGCCAAAACCGGCAAGACACCCGAGCAATTCAAAGCGCTGGCGACAAAGGCGGGAGTTTATAAGCTGGACATGAAAGCGACCGCGCTTGTCGCGTGGTTAAAGAAAGAATTCGATTTGGGCCACGGTCACTCAATGGCGATTTGGGCGGTGTTCAAAAGCAAAGGCTGGGTTGAGTCGCCGAAAAAAAAGGCGAAATAATACAAGGCACGTGTGTCATGTAACCATGGCGCGAAAAAGGAACGGCGTAAACCGCGAAGAGGCATAGCGTGTCCGATACACATCGAAAATCCGCATTGATTCAACATCGAGGAATCACTATCCCGACGTTCCTCTACGGAACCGCGTGGAAAGAAGAACGAACCGAAGCCTTAACCAAATTAGCCCTCGAGTCGGGATTTCTCGGAATCGATACGGCGAACCAACGACGCCACTATCACGAAGTCGGCGTTGGCCAAGGTCTTCAGCAAGCGTTAGCCACAGGACAGTTAAAACGCGACGCGCTTTTCTTGCAGACAAAATTCACCTATGCGGCAGGTCAGGATCATCGACTCCCTTACGATCCCAATGCGGACTACACCACGCAAGTAATGCAGTCCTTCACCAGTTCTTTGGAGCATCTCCATTCGACGTACCTGGACTCGTACATTCTTCACGGCCCGGCGTCACGCGCTGGCCTGACGGAAGCGGATTGGGAAGTGTGGCGAGCCATGGAAGACCTGCAGAAATCCGGTGCCACGAAGCTGATCGGCGTTTCCAACATCGGATTGAAGCAGTTACAACGACTGCTCGACAAAGCGGAAGTGAAACCGGTGTTTGTACAAAACCGCTGTTACGCGAGTACAAAATGGGATGCCGAGATTCGAGAGTTGTGCGATTCAAACGACATTCTCTATCAGGGCTTCTCGCTCCTCACCGCGAACGCGACAGAATTGAATCAACCCGAAGTTCACCAGATCGCCAAGCGACTGAACTGCACCGTAGCGCGAGTGGTATTTCGATTCGCCTTACAAGTCGGCATGATTCCGATAACGGGAACGACGAACAAGATGCATATGAAAGAAGATCTTGCTGTTTATGAAATTGAGTTGAGCGAGGCGGAGGTTGAAGTTATCGAGAACATTGCATGTTGAGGATGGGACATATTTCCTTCTTACGTTTGCTAGCCAACTTCATGTTGGCTCACAAGTTATTATCAGATTTTTTTCGTAAGCATTCGCTTCTTTTTTGTTTTTCTAGTTCTGGATTTTTTCTTTGCTACGCGGACCTTTTTGGATTGATTTCGTAATGGGTTTGATTCCACATAAACGTCTAAACCAAGATCAATCTTAAGATCAGCAAGTTCACTTAATAAATTAGCGCTAAATAGTTCTCCTGAGCTGGCATTGGAATACCACCCAACAAAGTAATCCAATGAACCTCCCGTAGAACGAATTTTTTTGAAAAATTCCTGATAGGGGCGGAATCGTTTGTTGCATTGACTTAAAAAATCAGCCAATCGCATATCTGTCGGGTGATCTAACCTAAAGGAGCAATACGTTGAATCGTAAGTACCTTTTATAGGTGTACCCTTTGGTGTTTTTCTTGATGCGCCAGCTGTCCACTGATGGCGAGCTGTCATCCCCAAGACTTTACAAATCTCCTCCGGTGTAATGTTTGGATGTCTAATTCGCAAGGAGACGTCGTATCGGAAAGGGTTCATAACGTTAATTCCATCCTCCAGGTAGGTAATCCCAGTATGGTCCATGGTTTTGAGCGTTTCCTTCTGCATCACCTGTTATTACATCTCCGTTTGGCGCTATACCAGTCCAATCCTGTGCGCCAGCGTCTACGCCATCTTTAATGTCATGTCTCTTGTCTTTATCCAAGCCTGGATATTCGTCAATCGGTAAGGTGCCAGTTGGACAGTTTTTCGGTTTCGATCCTGGTTTCGGTGTCGCTGAAATAATTGATGGGCTAATTAGTGGCATCGCTGGGCGACCGGCAATAATTCCTGCTTCAGCGCAAGCAACGGCGTTAATGGGGTTTGCACAAGCTGCTAGTGAAGTTAATCCGGATGAATCAGTCCATCTCAAAGGATTACTTCGCGCATAACTGTATGGTTGATTCAAGCCGTTCTGAAGCTGTTGTGTAAGGGAGATCGACCGTAAGTACTTAGTAATATAACGTGGTACTCCGGTTAACGGCGTTCCAACACCGGGGATAATGCCGATCGGATCACTCGCAATATATCTCCCTGTCTTCGAGTCATAATACCGATTCCAGTTGTAATAGAGCCCCGTTTCCCCATCCGCATACTGCCCCGGCAGTCGGAGTCGCACATTCGTTTGCGTCTCATCCGCATCCGGATCGTTATCCGGTCTGCCCGTGCCAAACGATTCGCTGTCCCAGCGCCAGGCGGTGGTTTGGTTTGGGTTCGTCGCCAGTCTCGGACTGTTGAGGTGATCGGTGTGTAGAGAGATCAGCTCTTCGGTGTGTTGCGCCGGTCTGTTTTGAATCTGTGCGATCGGTTGGTTATCCGCCCAGACGTAAATCCGGACGAGAGTTCCATTCGGTTTGGTCTCTTCGATCAGGTTGCCGTTGAGGTCGTAGTGGTAAACGAAATTGGTGGTGGTGCCGGTGGCGCTGGTTCTAATTTTCTGAGTTCGCTGACCTTGGTAGTTGTAGGTATACGTTCCGCGGATTATTCCGTTGATCGTGACTTGGCTCAGCCGGTTGGCACCGTTGTACAGGAACGTTCGGGTGCCGCTTTTATCGCTGGTGGTATTGCCGGCGGCGTCTAGCGTGAAGGGTTGGTTGCCGCGCTGAATAAGACGGTTGCTGTTCGGCGTGTAGGTGTAAACCGGGGCCGCGCCGTTTGGAAGGTTCTGAACAGTGCGGTTGCCGTTCGAGTCATAACCGAAACTGGTAATTGCCGGCGTTGTTGCGGTCGGTGTCGTTAAGCTTTCTTGGACCAACCGATCCAGGACATCGTAACTGTAAATTCCGCTTTGGCTGGTTCCTTGTTCTTGCGTCAGGTTGCCATTGGGATCGTAGGAATACATTCGATTGTCGGCGTTGCCGATGATTTGGTTGGTGAGTCTTCCTTGTAAATCGTATTGGCGGGTCTCGTTAATGCCATTGCCGAATGTCTGGGACAGCAGTAAGCCATCGGCGCGGTAGGTGCGACCGCTGATGAGTGTTTGGGGGCTACCGTTGGCGGTGGTGCTGATGCCAGCGATTCGGCCGAGGCTGTCTCGCGAATAACTGACGACTCTTCCATCCGGGTAAGTGATGTTCTGAACCCGATCGGCCGTGTCGTAGGTGTAACGTGTGGTGTAGGTTTTGTTGAGTTCGGTTTTGATTTGGGTGGTGACGTTGCCGAAGGCATCAAAGCCGTATTCCGT
>JAHFQD010000109.1 GCA_023266455.1 Candidatus Muproteobacteria bacterium | reverse complement strand
GATGCGTATCGTCGGTGCGTTGGGTCAGATCCTCGGCCCACGCGGCTTGATGCCGAACCCGAAGGTGGGAACGGTAACGCCGAACGTTGCGAAGGCGGTCGAGGTCGCGAAAGCCGGTCAGGCGCAGTTCCGTACCGACAAGGCCGGCATCGTGCATTGCGCGATCGGCAAGGCGTCGTTCGAACCGGATGCGCTCAAGGAAAACTTCGCTTCATTGATGGCGGCATTGAATAAGGCCAAACCGTCGACTTCGAAAGGCATCTTCATCAAGAAGATCACGCTATCGACGACGATGGGTCCCGGCATTCATTTGGACGTCGCTGGGCTGGCGTAAAGATTTAATCGATAACACGACTTTGGGGCATCGCGTGTTTCTTGCGCGATGCACGTCAAAGACCGCAGGCGCTGAAGCGGTTGGTACAACGCCGAGGCTTAATGGGTTTTTCATGGCCCGCCCGCGCAGACGGTGGTCCCGAACAGGATTAGTGACTCCTGAGACGGCTGCCGTAATAAGGCAGGCAAGTAGGCATCAGCCGAAAGCCGATTTACGGAGGTGACTCGCATGAGTCTGAGTTTAGAAGACAAGAAGGCGGTAGTGGCTGAAGTGTCCAAGCAGTTGAAGGACGCGCAGGCTGCGATGGTCGCGGAGTATCGTGGTTTGACCGTAGAGCAGATGACTAAGCTGCGTCGCAAGGCGCACGAGAATAATGTTTATCTGCGCGTGGTCAAAAACACACTCGCGCGCCGTGCCGTCGCCGGATCGCAGTACGAATGCCTGAGTGACTCGATGGTGGGTCCGTTGGCATACGCGATCTCGAGCGATCCGGTTGCGGTCGCGAAGTTACTTGCGGATTTCGCCAAGGATAACGAGCATCTGAAGATCAAGGCCGCGGCGATGGGGGGCAAGTTAATGTCTCCAGCGCAGGTTCAGGCTTTGGCCAAGTTGCCGGGCCGCGAGCAGTTGCTCGCGATACTCCTTGGCACCATGCAGGCGCCGATCGCGAATTTCGTTCGTACGTTGAACGAGGTTCCGTCGAAGTTCGTGCGCACGCTGGCCGCGGTTCGCGACGCCAAGCAGGCTGCCGCTTAATTTAATTAATACAGATACGTTTTCAGGAGATAGTAATCATGTCAGTTTCTAAAGAAGAAATTCTCAACAGCATCGCCAGCATGTCCGTGCTGGAACTCTCCGAATTGATCAAGGAGATGGAAACCAAGTTCGGCGTGTCGGCTGCCGCAGTAGCGGTGGCGGCTCCGGCGGCTGGCGGCGCAGCGGCTGCTCCGGTGGAAGTTAAGGACAGCTTCGACGTTATCTTGACCGCCGCGGGCGACAACAAGGTCAACGTCATTAAGGCCGTGCGTGCTTGCACCACCTTGGGTCTGAAAGAAGCGAAAGACCTCGTGGAAGGCGCGCCGCAAACCGTGAAGGAAGCGGTGCCGAAAGCCGACGCAGAAAAGATGAAGAAAGATCTCGAAGCGGCTGGTGCGAAGGTTGAACTTAAGTAAATTTGTGGTGAAAGCGGTTATCCCGGCAGGTGTAACCGCATAGAAGTACAGGAACCACCCGACCTTCTCCAAAGAGAGGGCCGGGTGGTTTTATTGCCTGCCAATTTTTTGTTGTCGGCGGAAACGCCGGCGGATCGATTCCTAAAAGGATGATCCGCCAAGCGATCTCTTATAGAGACATGGGCAGAGACAGAGGCTGAACGCGCAATGACTTATTCATTCACCGAGAAGAAGCTAATCCGCAAAAACTTTGGCAAGCGCGAGACGGTTTTGCGCGTGCCTTACTTGCTGGAGATTCAAAAAGAATCCTACCGGCAATTCCTGCAGGCGGACACGCCGCCGGAACAACGCATCGACCAAGGTTTACAGGCGGCGTTTAAGAGCGTCTTCCCGATCGAATCCTACAACGGCAACGCGGCGCTGGAGTTCGTCAGCTATCGTCTAGGCCTGCCGCCGTTCGACGTCAAAGAATGCCAACAACGCGGCTTGATTTTCTCCGCGCCGCTGCGCGCGCTCCTGCGTCTGGTGGTGTTCGATAAGGACGACACCAGCGGCACCAAGAAGGTGCGCGACATTAAAGAACAAGAAGTCTACATGGGCGAAATTCCGCTCATGACGGACAACGGTACCTTCATTATCAACGGCACCGAACGCGTTATCGTCTCGCAACTGCATCGCTCGCCCGGCGTGTTCTTCGAACACGATTACGGCAAGACCCATTCCAGCGGCAAGCTGTTGTTCTCGGCGCGCGTGATTCCTTATCGCGGTTCGTGGCTCGATTTCGAGTTCGACGCGAAAGATTACGTCTATGTACGTATCGATCGCCGTCGCAAGTTACCCGCGAGCATCTTGCTGCGCGCGTTGGGCATGAATACGCAGGAAATCCTGCAGACCTTCTTCGAAATGGACACGTTCCATTTCACTAAGGGCGAAATCCGCTTCGACTTGGTGCCGGCGCGTCTGCGCGGCATGCAGCTCGATTTCGAAATCGCCACCGCTAAGGGTGAGACCATCGTCGAAGCTGGCAAGCGCATCACCGGCCGCCTCGTACGTGAAATCGAAAAAGCGCGTCTGCAAAAGCTGACCGTGCCGGCCGGATTCATCATCGGCCGCTCGCTCGGCGAAGACGTCGTTAACAAGTCGACCGGCGAATTGCTCGCCGCCGCCAACGACATCGTCACACAAGATTTGCTCGACAAGGCGCAGGCCGCCAGCATCACCGAGCTCAAGACGATCTACACCAACGATCTCGACCGCGGTCCTTATATTTCCGACACCTTGCGCCTCGATCCAGCCAAGGACGCGCTCGAAGCGCAGATGGAAATTTATCGCATGATGCGTCCGGGCGAACCGCCGACGAAAGACGCGGCGCAGACCCTGTTCAACAATCTGTTCTTCAGCTCCGATCGCTACGATCTTTCCGCTGTCGGCCGCATGAAGTTCAACCGTCGTGTTGGTCGCGCCACCGATGAAGGTCCGGGTATCCTGACCAAAGAAGACATCATCGATGCGATGAAGATCTTGATCGACCTCAAGAACGGTAAGGGCGAGATTGACGACATCGACCACCTCGGCAATCGCCGCGTGCGTTCGGTCGGCGAATTGGCGGAAAATCAATTCCGCGTCGGCTTGGTGCGCGTCGAGCGTGCCGTGAAGGAACGCCTCGCGATCGCCGAATCTGAAGGTTTGATGCCGCAAGAAATGATTAACGCCAAGCCAGTCTCGGCGGTGATCAAGGAATTCTTCGGCAGCTCGCAGCTGTCGCAGTTCATGGACCAGACCAATCCGCTGTCCGAAATTACCCACAAGCGCCGTGTTTCAGCGCTTGGACCAGGTGGTTTGACGCGTGAACGCGCGGGCTTCGAAGTGCGTGACGTACATCCGACGCATTACGGTCGCGTATGTCCGATCGAAACGCCGGAAGGTCCGAACATCGGTTTGATTAATTCGCTCGCTGTGTACGCGCGCACTAACGAGTACGGTTTCCTCGAGACGCCGTATCGCCGCGTTATCAACTCCAAGATCACGGAAGAGGTGAATTACCTGTCCGCGATCGAAGAGAGCAAGTTCATGATCGCGCAGGCGAACACCGCGCTCGACAATCATGGCAAGCTGATCGACGAGTTGGTGTCGTGCCGCTACAAGAACGAAGCGGTGTTGACGACGCCAGACAAAGTCGAGTACATCGACGTCGCGCCGTCGCAGATCGTGTCCGTGGCCGCGGCCTTGATTCCGTTCCTCGAACACGACGACGCGAACCGCGCCTTGATGGGTTCGAACATGCAACGCCAAGCGGTACCGGTGTTGCAAACCGAGAAGCCCCTCGTTGGCACCGGCATCGAGCGCATCGTCGCGATCGACTCCGGCGCGACCGTGGTTTCCAAGCGTGGTGGCGTCGTCGACTCCGTCGACGCTTCGCGAATAGTCGTACGCGTCAACGACGACGAAACCAAGACTGGCGAAGTCGGCGTGGACATTTACAACCTTATTAAGTACCAGCGCTCGAACCAGAACACCAATATCAACCAGAAGCCGTTGGTGAAAGTCGGCGACAAGATCGGTTCCGGCGACGTGCTGGCCGATGGTCCATCGACCGACATGGGCGAACTCGCGCTTGGACGCAACGTGTTGGTCGCGTTCATGCCCTGGAACGGTTACAACTTCGAAGACTCGATCTTGATCTCCGAACGCATCGTTGAAACCGATACGTTCACCTCGATCCATATCGAAGAACTGCAAACCGTCGCGCGCGATACCAAGCTCGGTCCTGAAGAAGTCACGCGCGATATTCCGAACGTGGGCGAAGCGGCGTTGAGCAAACTCGACGAATCCGGCGTGGTCTACATCGGCGCCGAAGTGGACGCGGGCGACATCCTCGTTGGTAAAGTCACGCCGAAGGGCGAGACCCAGCTGACGCCGGAAGAAAAACTGCTGCGCGCCATCTTCGGCGAGAAGGCGAGCGACGTGAAAGACACGAGTCTGCGCGTGCCCTCGGGCATGGCTGGCACGGTCATCGACGTGCAGATCTTCACTCGTGAAGGCGTCGACAAGGACCCGCGCGCGAAGAGCATCGAAGAGATGGAATTGGCGCGCATCCGCAAGGATCTCGACGACCAATACCGTATCGTCGAAGACGACGCGTTCGCGCGTTTAGAACGCATCCTGGTCGGTAAAGTCGCCGCCGGTGGTCCGAAAGGATTGTCCGACGGAGACAAACTCACCAAGCCTTACCTCGACGAACTGCAACGTCAGAAGTGGTTCGACGTGCGCTTGAAGAATGAAGAAGCCTCGCAAGGGCTGGAGCAGACCAAGAATTATCTGACGAAGCAGAAGTCGCAATTCGATCAGAAGTTCACCGAGAAGAAAGCCAAGCTCACCTCGGGCGACGACCTCGCGCCAGGCGTGTTGAAAATGGTGAAGGTCTATCTCGCGGTGAAGCGCCGTTTGCAACCCGGCGACAAGATGGCTGGACGTCACGGTAATAAGGGCGTGGTCTCGCGCATCGTCGCGGTGGAAGACATGCCGTACATGGCCGACGGCCGTCCTGTCGACATCGTGCTGAACCCGCTCGGCGTGCCCTCGCGTATGAACGTCGGTCAAGTGTTGGAAACGCACTTGGGTTGGGCCGGTCGCGAACTCGGTCACAAGATCGAGAAGATGCTGGAAGAGCAGCGTAGCGCGTCTGACATCCGCAAGCTGTTGGACCGTATTTACAACCGCAGCGGTAAAGGTCATCGCAAAGAAGCGCTCGACACGCTCAACGACGACGAGATCCTTGAGTTGGGACGTAACCTCTCCAAGGGCGTACCGATCGCGACGCCAGTGTTCGACGGCGCGACCGAAGACGAAATCAAAGAGCTGCTTGAGCTTGCCGATCTGCCGCAAAGCGGCCAGACGACGTTGTACGACGGCCGTACCGGCGAAGCCTTCGATCGCCAGGTTACCGTCGGTTACATGTACATGCTCAAGCTGAACCACTTGGTCGACGACAAGATGCACGCGCGTTCCACGGGTCCGTACTCGCTCGTCACGCAGCAGCCGTTGGGCGGTAAAGCCCAGTTCGGTGGCCAGCGTTTCGGCGAAATGGAAGTGTGGGCGCTTGAAGCGTACGGCGCGAGCTACACGCTGCAGGAAATGTTGACCGTGAAATCCGACGACGTCACGGGTCGCACCAAGATGTTCGAAAACATCGTCAAGGCCGACCATCGAATGGAAGCCGGCATGCCGGAATCCTTCAACGTGTTGATCAAAGAAATTCGTGCGTTAGGTATTGATATTGAGCTGGAGCAAGAAGAGTAAGAAATAGAGAGTGACCCGAATTCTTATTCTGAATGAACGACAGCAGGAGATACGATGAAAGATTTATTTAATCTTTTCAAGCAACAGACCAAGGCCGAAGACTTCGACGCCATCCGCATCGGACTCGCTTCGCCCGACAAAATCCGTTCCTGGTCTTTCGGCGAAGTGAAGAAGCCGGAAACCATCAACTACCGTACGTTCAAACCGGAACGCGACGGCCTGTTCTGCGCCAAGATCTTCGGTCCCGTAAAGGACTACGAATGCTTGTGCGGCAAGTACAAGCGCCTGAAGCATCGCGGTGTGATCTGCGAAAAGTGCGGCGTCGAAGTGACGCTGTCGAAAGTTCGCCGCGAACGCATGGGCCACATCGACCTGGCGTCGCCGGTGGCGCATATCTGGTTCCTAAAGTCGCTGCCGTCGCGTATGGGCCTGGTGCTCGACATGACGCTGCGCGACATCGAGCGCGTGTTGTACTTTGAAGCCTACGTCGTCATCGACGCTGGCATGACGCCGCTTGAGAAGGGCTCGCTATTGTCCGAAGAGGCGCATTTGAACGCCATCGAACAATACGGTGATGAATTCGACGCCCGCATGGGCGCCGAGGCGATCCGCGATTTACTGCGCGCCATCAATCTCGACAGCGAAGTCACGCGCTTGCGCACCGAACTGGGCGGCACGAACTCCGAAACCAAGATCAAGAAACTCACCAAGCGCCTCAAGGTGCTGGAAGCGTTCCTCTATTCCGGCAACAAGCCGGAGTGGATGGTGCTGGAAATCCTGCCGGTGCTGCCGCCGGAACTACGTCCGTTGGTTCCGCT
>JAHFQD010000002.1 GCA_023266455.1 Candidatus Muproteobacteria bacterium | reverse complement strand
GCAGCCTTGGGAATCTCCTTATTCGCTTCTCTTTGAAAATAATCAGCCATGGAAAACCGACGACGGTAACTACGTCGTCGCGGATGAAACGGGAACCGTCCTGGCGGTTCCACCACAAGTGCTAATCGGTCCATTCAAAGGATCGGGTCTGTACAAGAGTGTATTCATGTTCGCGAACGGTCACATCGTCGGGTTCCGGAACCGTTCGTGGATGGGCGATGAGCACTCTGTCTCCAAACGCTCTTTCAATCGAGAGCCGATCATTCTGAGATCGCAACGCCAAAGAGGTTACAATGTCCTCAATGCCTATGGCCCCGATCAAATCTTCGATGTCGACATCATTGTTTACGATCTAAGAGAAGGAGGATCGAAAGACATCATCATCAGCAATGGGACGGTCCCGGTCGCTATTAGAGATTGCCCATGGCTCAACGAGTTGAGCGTCGATCAAATAATCGAAAATATCACTCTCCTTAAAGCCGAAGGTCCAAATGCGTTGAGAGGGCTCGGCGACATACAGCTGATATACGGCAAGAGAGGAGAAGTCGAGTTCGCCGATTTAATGACTTCCACGCGTCCGCAAGCGGAGGTATTTGCGGAAGCGATGCAACTTCTGATGTTGTTCCTTAAAAGAGCGCGTCAAAACAATGCAAACCGGTTCGCGGCACGCAAAGCAGTACCGACAAGTGCACTCTCTTCCGACCAAATCGCGGCAGCCGAAGATTTTTATTTCGCGCACTACACAGGACGTGCTCCACAGACCGAGACAGTCCCCTATACAAACATGCGTCACTGGTCTGGTCCGGAAGGAACGGACTTTACGTTCTATGAAATCCCGTTGCCTCCGGATTACGTATACGCCAACGACATCCCCCTCGAAACCACGACTTACGGCAATTTCACCGAAGCGCAAGAAGCGGCCAGACTGCGATCCAGCGCGGATGCGAGACAACCAGATGGAGCCCCCGGCAGTTGGGTATATGCAGCGCGAAACAATCGCCTCGTTCACGCGTATCGTATTTACCCAGGTGGAAATATTTTTCCGGTAAGAATCGACAACCTAACCACACAAGCCGTTGTGCCAGAACCAAGGCGATCGACGCTAGAAACCATCATCGCCGAAACAAGAACGAGCGCCGTCACTGCCGACGACTTGCATTCCATCGTCGATGATCCAAATCAGGGCGTTGTGAAAGCATTCGATTCAGATGGCCGATACCTTGGCGATATTTCTGCTCTCGGTTTCGGACGCCACAGATCGCTTCCTACCCATCGCAATCAAATCTGGGTGATCGATGGATCGACGCCGCGGCCACGAATTGCCGACGTACCTTTTGAAGCACCGGTGCACGAAGGGAAAATCGTCGCTCTTTATCAGCGGGTCGGAGGCGGATCGGTAGATAGAGAAAGGTTTGAGATCGACATCCCATTATTGAACGGTCTCACCCCTGCGGCACATGCGGTAAGAAACTCTATCCAAACCGCGATAGCAACCGGCACGCCGATCAGAATTTGCTTCGTTTGCAAAGGCGGTATTCATCGCAGCGCCGTGCCGGCCGTACTAGCTCGGCAAAAAGTACAAGCGCTTGGATTACAAGACTTGATCCACGTGGAATCGGCGGGACTTATCGCCCATCGCGCGGGAAGATGGCGTGCTCCCCTTCTCCCTGAGTATCAAGACGCCCTCGCCGCAGCGGGCGTCGATGCGGAAATCATTAATGACTTCCGAACGGAACAATTCATCATTACCCATGCGGAAGCGGACATCCTCATTGTCGCTGGCGAAAGCGAACGCCAACAATTAGAACTCCGCCACCCCACGACGGTAGGACGATCTGTTCTTTTTACCTATTTGCATCCGGCGTTGCTGCGCGACTATGGATGGCAAATGCCGGATCCTCAACTGAGCGAAATTTCCCATTCGGATTTAGTCGCTTTAACGCAACGAACAATTATCGATGCGCTCTTCGGAGAACAGCCTCTTGGAGAGCAAGAATTAAAAAGCGACGTCTCGACACGCGCTGCACCGAACGACATATCCGCTCAAACCGACCATGAAGGCGACGGCGCTTCGTCGAATCGACAAGGCGGTGACGACACCCCTACCGACCAAACAGAAGATCATCTGGGTTCGCCAAGAAATATCGCCGATGAACTACGGAGCGGACTCGACGACCCGACCAACTATCCATTGACGGAAGGTGAACGGGCGGCCTTTGTCTCGATCGCGGAATCCGCCAATCCTCGTCATCTCTTAGCGATCCAGGCCCGGATTAATCCCAACGGTCGACGTCTGACTGCGTTCATCCCCGGCGGCGCAAGCCGATTCCTCGAACCTATTTTTGCGAGCGATGCAGATATCGTCGTCGTCGTCGACCCAGATGGAATGTCGGCCAGTCTCATTGAAATCGCGGGCGGCGTCGCGACCCATGCGCCGGTCGGCGACACGGTCGCGCTAACGCGAGTAGACGGCGCCATCGAGCAAGTGCCTCGCACTCGCTTCGAATTCGAACTGCGCGGTAAACCGCGCAGGGTCGTGCTTTATCGATGGGATGCGTTCGACGCCGATTTCTGGCCGCCAGAATTAGAACCCGGCTACGACGTCTATTACGAACATTGGCTGCGCAGCAGCATGATGATGAACCATCTGTTTCAGTTTTTTGAGCCATTCGATCATCGCGTCCTGACGCATCTGCGCCCCGGTGGTTACGTCATCACGGACGCCGCGCGCTGGGAAGGCGCCCGCAATACGGAAATCGCATCCGGCGTCGTTCCGGCGTTCGTCGAAACGGTATTGGGTTATGTGAAGTGGCGACTGCAACCGTCGAATACGTTCTTCCCGACGGGGAACGAGATTTCGTGGCTCTATCGACAACCCGAAATCGAAAATCCAAATGACTTGCGCGTTGTCATTCTCGAAACCGCCCAATTAGTGGACGAGTTAACATCCACGAGAGACGGCTCGGGATATGTCGATTCGACCGACATCGTTCAGGACGGGAACGAAGTCCAGCTTTCCGAACCGCTGCTTTCGCGCATGCGCGAAAGTATGACGGAAGCGCTCGCGCAACTCTGGCAATCGATCCAACAATTATCACCGACAGTGAGAATCCGCGCCGAAGAATGGCTGCGGACCTACATCGATGCGCCACCATCGTCCAGAAAAGATTATTACGTCCGGGATAAAGGTTTTGAGTTGCTGAGCGCGCGTTATCGCACGATCGTGACCTCAGAAGATTTGCGGATTATTGCGGCGCTTAACGCGGCGCTTCACACAATCGGTCGAGAAGTCTTCGAAGAAATTTTCTCGGCGCGCTATGAACCAGCGTCGACGCAACCCAGTATCGTTATCCCGCATGGTGTGGACCGATCTGCGATCGACTTCACGCGATTCCAAACGCTCGTGCCCGATCCGGAAAACGGTGGCGTGCAATTACTCGACGCCGACGGGCAGTCGACCTTCGTGCCAGTAATAAGAGCCGACCTGTACGGCCTGCCCCGGAGCATGACGGAGATATGGATAGAAAATTCGGGAGAACACTATAACGTCGAACAGCATCGCTTCCGTTTGATCTTAACGATCGATGGTCCCGCGCTGCTGCCGCGTCGAGGACGGAATTCCGGTGGACTACCCGCTGCTGCGTTGGTGGATCGTGCTGTCACGCCGCCGGTCACCGCTTCGCGCCCCGTTTTCCGCCACAATCTTGAGACACCGGGGAACGTATTAGGAGTCAAACTGCCGCGCAAACCGCCCGGCAGAAGCGCCGCGCCCGGTGCGCATTGGAGTCCGGGGCCGGCAAGCGATGGAACCAATTCGTCGGCAAGCATCTCGTTCCTAACGACTGAACTATTGCAAAGAGAATGGATTCAAACGGGTGGCGACGCCGATAACGTACCGCGCTTGTTTTTCCATAACGGGCGTCTTTATGTCAATCGAACGCTGGAACACGACCCCGCCGGCTTAGCGAATGAAATCGACAGTCTCTTAGTTGCCTCCGATTTGGAAACGCGTGTTCGCGCGAGCGTTGCCAACGTGCGGACACCCCGCACCGTTTCCGAACAATACAATGAAGTCGATAGCCTGTTAGTTGCCTCCGATTTAGAAGCGCGTGCTCGCGCAGACGCTGCCAACGCGAGGACGATCCGTTCCGTTCCCGAACAACACATCGTCAATCTCGTGCTGCGAGGTAGCGGGCGTTACCTCGCCGCTACCATCATGGGCCACACGCTGTCCGGCACGCCCGAGGAGATGCGGATCATGCGCGTCATGCTGCGTGTGGAACGCATCATCGGCGCGGAAGCAATGTTTGACGCGCTGCTAACACGAAATGAGGCAGCCATCACAGAACTATGCACCACCATCATTCGCGATCAAACCAATGACGCCACTTCTACGCTGATCATCAGAAGAGCGGGCCAGTACCCTCAACGGATAACGGGAATATTGGTGGCCGATGATTTACTAAGAGAACTCTTGACGGAGGCTACCGGCGCAACGTCCAGAGCGACGACGGGGATCGGTTTACTAGAAATCGCCGCAATCGATCCGATCGGAGAAGACGGTCGGGACACCATTAACACGTTTCATGAACGATTCGGCATCCCACGACACGTAACGGCGGAAGAAGCGAGAGTTCAGGTCGCGCGTCTGGCGAACGCTTGCATCGAGTACATCAGAAATAGAACCGTCATTCAGTTGCGAACAACCAGGAACGCCATACCGGAAGGAATTAGGCGTGCTATCTCCGATAGCCCAACCATCTCGCCACTAATGCCTGCTACCGCGAGAGCGCTCCATGATTTATTGCTCGCGTATCCGGGCTTACTGGAAAGCGTCACCGCGTGGACTCGCGCCCAAGCCAATGCGTTGTACGCCGATAGCACGGCACAACAGACACGATCGCGCTTAAATGCCGAAACCGCTTTTTCTCGACCCGACGCCGGATTGCCGAATCAACCGTCGGAATATTATCGAGGTGCTTCAGCGGATCGGTTCATGGAGTCGCTGTCTTTGATAGAGAGCGCCATGCGCGCGTTTCTCGACATCTATCTTCCGCGAAACGCGGCGTCGCCGTTCGAACATGTCGTGCTATGCGAAAGCGTCGCCGAGTTTATGGATATCTATCGAGCGGAGACGTCTGACGCTACTCTCTTGGGAGACGACGAGATTCTCCAACGGCACGCATTTTATCGAGACGGACAAATCTACATTCTCGGTGAGAATTCCGCGGACGCACTATCACCGTTGATTGAAACGATCCCCGCGCTCTATGCGCAATTCTGGGCGGATGCCGGTGGCTTCCGCCAAGCGGCGCTGGCGCGCGGCGCGGCGCGCGAGTTAGTTAACGCCATTGATTTGGGAATGGCTGGTGTCGTCGCCGAAAGATTTTTAGGCCATCGAATAAATCAAACGCAAACCATCGCGCGACACACGGACCTCATGTGGGAGATTGCTACCCATCCAAACGTCGCGCTACAAGTCCCGGATGTCAGACCCCTCCCACCGTCGACGACGGCCATGGTCAGCTATCTCATGCAAGCGCAGAGTGCATCGGCTTTAGCTGTTCTGAATACGATCGAACGCACAGCACATCGCTATCGAACTGCGTTACAGCAGTTTCTCGATATCGCCCGCGTATCTGTACGACTGCCTCGCGGCGGCGGTGCGGTCGATGAAATTCATTCCCCAATCGAGGCCGCGGAGTTGATCCGTCGCCTCGATGGCATATCACCGGGCGAAACACGATATTTCTCCGTCGTCCGCGATGCGCCAGACACGACGCGCATCGATGGCGCCGGCGGTCAACCGATCTTGGAGTTCGCCGTCCTGTCGGCGACGCGCACGACGGATGGCCGCTACGAGATCAACATTGTTCCGACGGCGCCGATCGACGATGCGCTGAGCGCCCGCGTAGACGCCGTCGCCGGCGAAATCGCCGAATACGCCAATAGAGAAAGCGCGTTCACGAACGACGCCCAGACCACCCGCTTCAGCTATCGACCGATCGAGGCACGCGTCGCAACCGCCGCGATCGCCGCGCGCCGAACGCACGCCGCTGATCTATCCGCGCCCCACACCGTTTCTATTCCACATGGGGTCGCCAGCACACCTATCGATCTCACGCAATTCCACACGCTGACGCCGAATCCGGAAAACGGCGGCGTGCGGTTACTCGATGTCGACGGACAGCCGACCTTCGTGCCGGTAATAAGAGCCGACTTATACGGCGTCCCCACGGATCTAGCCGAAGTGTGGGTTGAAAATTCGGGGACACGGTTCGATCGCGAAGTGCATCGGTTCCAGTTAATTCAAAGCATCGATGGCCCGGTGCTAATACCGCATAGACGACAAGTCTCAAGTCGATTACCCGTTGTGCGTGGAGGCGCAGTAGACGAGCCCTATCCGTCTCCAAGCATCATGTCGATGGCGGACACGATGGCGTTGTTTAGGCAATTAAGAACGATCGAAGGATTGTCGCAAGCCTATCCCGACGAAGGGTGTTACGCGCGCGCTGAACTCATTGCCCATGAAATGAGCGAGCGAGGACTCATCGCCGGCAAGGCTTGGATTTTCCCGGCGGAAGGAGTAGCCCTACAGCTAATCGATTCGCGCGATCCCGAGAATTCTACCGAGGTCGACAACTACCACGTCGTAGCGACTATGCGCGTTCGTATGCGTGACGGTAGCGAAGTCATTATGGCGCTGGAGTTGACGTTGCACGATGAACCCGTTCCGGTAACACAACTACTGGAAGACAACCCCGGTGCTCGTCTTGTGGAAACTCGTCTTGGAGAAGATCCGCTGCATCAAGACGGCGACGGCTACATACCGGGTCGTCGCGTGAACGGCATCACACCTTTAGAACACGCGGCACGCGTTAACGCCGTTCTAAAACGACTGGAAAATCTAGAGGCGTCGGATGCAGACGATCTCATGGACGCTCGATATCTCGATAGACATGCTGATCTATCCGAAGAACTCCGAGCGCTTCTCGATATCGTCGTCCCCACACAAGCCGCCGTCGTTGCACCGCTGGGTGGCGTTGCATCAATACTCCCCCGCCTCGCCGACGGTATAACCGCAACCACCGCAGTACTTGCGGCGTATGAGTCGTATCTCTCCAGCTACGCCTGGCTACAACAAGACTGGAACGGGGAGTACATGCAGTTGCGATTCTCCGGCTGGGCGGCGGCAAATCGCATGGGTTTCAGTCCGTATTGGGACGTTTCTCTGCAAGACATTGTCCGGGTCGGCGGAGAATTTACCGCATTCGGAAATTTCGCCGCCAGCCCGTTCGCCGGACCGAACGGTCTCATCCGTTTACGTTTGCATTACATCAACCAAACGGACGCCGCGCTTCTTAACGAATTATTTGGAGATCGAGGCACAAGTGGAATTCCGCGACCGAGCGGATTCGACGAAGGCGCCATGTTGAGTTCGCTTCGCGTAATCGTCTCTGACACTCCGATCGGTCCACAAATATTGAAATTTTCGGGACGCGGTCTTTATGGGCAGGACGACGCCAGACCGCTAACCGGTGAAGACGTCGAAGCGGCGGTGCATGCGAGCGAAGCGCTCGCTGGGCGTTCAGGATTCACGCGAGAATCGGCTGGTTATGTACTGAAGATTGGAGATCAAGAAATAACCGCGTTATGGCGCGAGCCACCGGTTGCGGCGCGCGGTTATCGCCCCGGCGATCGCGCGATGATCTTGCACACCGTAACCGATCCGGGATTCGCTTTGAGCGAGCTTGGCGAAAGTATTTTTGCCATTCACGGCGGACAGCCACAATGGCTTGCCCACGAAGTCGCGCCGTTGATCGCGCGACAATTATGGGAATCTGTAACGGAAACGCATGCACACGCGCAGCGTCACTCCGAGAACATGATCGCCATCGTCGACGATACGTATCATGTCGTCGATCTTCAGACCCAAGATCTAGGCGATTTAATACTCGATCATTACGCCTTCGCCTCTGGCCGCGCGCAAATACAACCTTGGCGCACCGTACCTGGAACGCACCAAATGTTCGGCGACTCGGCGGAGACCGCGGCGGCGTTAACCTGGCGCGAACTCGGTGGCTATCTCGACGCCTACTTACGACAAATCGGTCGTTCAAACGCGATGGAGGGGATCACCGAAGAATTTAAGAGTGATTTCTACATCGCGATCGGACAAGAGCTTATTCGAATCGCCCGTGAGAACCTCGATCCGGAAGATTTCGCCAGCGCCTTGCCTTACATAAACACCGATTCGCCGGAAGCCGGCTACCTCGTCAGCGCGTTGCGAGATTTTTTCACCCAACGATCGCTGCGCCAAGAACAAGACGCCGCCCTCGCCGCACGAGACGCCAACCTCACCGCGAACGCGGTACGGTTCGAACAACTCGAACTCGACAATGTCATCAGCCATGTGCGACGCGGTGAGCGTTTATATCTCATACGACGCGGGCAACCGCTGATACATCGAGAAGATGCCATCGGTGTCATCGATACCATCGCCGACACTATAAGAATTCAAGCGAATAGGGAGCATCCCGAAGTGCGCGTCGTCGATCGACTGGGAAGAGACGCCGCACACGCGCTCGATGTCGCCAGATCGACCGGAAACGATGAACACGTACGCGCAGCTCTCTCGCACTTGCAAAGTTTAGAGCAGCGCGACGATGTAAGCCGCGTATCCGCGCTGCAAATGGAACTACTCCGACTCAGAACCGCTTGGACTCGAATCGCGACACGCCAAGAAGAAATGGGCGCATCCCCCTTACCGAACGAATTCGATTACTACCGTATCGCCGATGGTCAACCCGATCCGGGGAACGGCCGTGGTCACAACAGCGACGGCGATGCGCAGCGGGAAGCGGACGATCGTCTGCAAGACGATCAAGCACGCGACGCCGAGGACGTTACCGAAACGGATGCGATCGAAGCGTCGGCAACGAAGCCGAGTCGCCGCGCGCCGAATGGCACGATTGTTCTACATCCGGAAGGAACAGACCCCGACGCCGCACCGATTCGCGATACACTGGCGACGGTACATCCGTTCCGTGCTCGCACCAATGACGATCAACCCCTAACACCGGCGCCGGCACAGCAAATCGCTGCCGGCGGAGAAACGATTCGACTCGGCAACATTCCAACGCTCAGAGATTTAGCGACGCGACGCAGCGGCCGCCATGACGTCATGGTGGGTGGCGACAAATACAACACCGGTCTGAATTCGCGCAACAGTGTCGATGGAACCACTCCACCGCTAGGACCGGATGGCGAGCCGCTTGGAAATGTGTCGTCGGCGGGCGGCGAACTCGCTTCGTCCTCAGGCGCATCGGCCTTACGATCCATCGACCCGCGTCCCGTCAACGCCCGCCTGCTATCTGAAATCGACGTCGAATATTGGATGGCGGTCAGGCGCGCGGTTAATCCAAATAGCGAAGATTCGTCGTGCTTATACGGCGGCGCGGGGACGGATGTATCCAAGTGTTTACTCGCGACTAACGCGACAGATTTGTATTTTGTTTCCAACGCACCTCAATTATCCGCCGCCGACGCTATCGAACTGAGCAGGATCATGGGTGACCTCGCCTATCTCCGTTCCGGCGATCGGCTTTTCTATTTAGGGGAATATAAAGACCACAAAGCGCAAATGGGGTACGCGAAGTGGATGACGATGGCCACGACGCAGGATTTCTTCGACGTGCTGATGGAAGAACTAGAGAGCATCGGCGTCGATCTCTCAACGGTAACCGTCGATTGGAACGACGGTGGTTTGAGAATTCGCTTTCCGTGGGCTTATCAAGGCGAACCCGCACGTGAACGAACAATTCGCTTCATCGCCGCTGACATCACCAATCCGGAAACATACCCTCCGACGTTGCAAGCTGCGCTAACACGCGGAGTCGATTTTTATTTCCAGTCCGCCGGCGTCAGGATACCGCTCGCTTACGATCGCTTTATTCCCGTGCTGTCCCAAAGCGTTCGAAGATACTTCATCACCGACGACTTCGATTCCGAATTCGAATCGCACGATTTCCCAGCTAATTTGCCGGTACGTGTCATCGCGGAACCTGTCAATCGGCGCGCCGATGATGCGCCTTACGGTTATGCCGCGACGATCCGTGGGATTGAAACATCCGCACGCGCGACGCCCGACGTTCCTGATCACACGCCCACACCTCGAACACTCGTACGCGGACCGATACTCGATTACCACACGGTACGCGCAGCGCTCGAAGAAGCCGCCGTCGCAGCGACTCGTCTGCTTGGCCAAGGCGTGGTGCCAGGTCTTAAATCACTCTCGGATATGGCACCGGATCAGTTTGGCATGACGCTGGTGCTGCCCGACGGCAGGGCAATTTCCGTCGGCAACGCCGAAACGCCGTTCCGGATCATGAGTATTTCCAAACTGTTCACGTATATGTTGGGTCTACGGCTCAACTTACTGGAAGGCCGCATCGGCGTAGACGCGACGGGTTTACCGTTCGACGCCTTCCCCGATCAAAGCGGCATTCCGGGCAATCCAGCGGTCAACGCGGGCGCGATGGTGTCGATCGAAGCGCTGTCGCGTATTTACGGCGAGGAAACCGTCGCGCAAATCAAAGCGTTTATACGCGAGCTCGCCCTTAATCCCGAGATCGACTATCCCGCCGGGGTCGATCTCGGTGGCGACCGCAATATCAACCTCGGTCGCTTCATGCGCAAGCGCGGAAACTTCGGCGACAGCGATCCGGTGCAAATCGTAGCGATGCATAGTTTATTGTGCAGTCTACGGATGAGCACGACCGATCTAGCGCGCGCCGTGGCGCTGCTCGCCCGCAACGGCATCTCGCCGTGGACCGGCGACCGCGTAATCGACGCCGCGACGGCGCAACAAATCAGCGCGGTCATGGTCATGGCCGGCACCTACGACGGCGCTGGCGAAGTCGCCGCCAATATCGGCGACCCGATTAAATCGGGCATCGGCGGCGGCTTTGTCGGTTGGGTTCCCAATACAGGCATCAGTTTCGCTGCCTGGTCGCCGCGACTGGACGCAAACGGCAATTCGATAATCGCGCAGAAACTGTTGACCGTCGTTTCGCAACGACTCGGCTTATCTCGATTCGGGGCGTATCACGTCCCCGCCGCCGGTTCGGATGACACTTCAGGATCGCCCGATAGCGGTACGCAATCGGGCGGCCATTCGGATCACGGCGAGGAACAACAACATAGTAGCGAGGAATACACACTTACCACCGCGCCGACAATGACCACTACCGGCAATGCCACCACCGTCGCTTTTTCAGGTGTCATCGTACCTTTCCAACCGACAAGGTTGATAACAGATCCTAGCGCCGTACGCCAAGTCCTCGACGAAATCGCTAGAGAACAGACCCCATCACCGCTTCAGTCGTACAACATGACGATTGTGCTGCCCAACGGCGGCATATATACGATTGGCAACAGTGCGTCGACTTATACCAATACCGAACTAGCCAGCAGCGACGTATCTACGGTTGGGAACACCACGTCGACTTACCACGGCATCGACAATCCGTCGGCAAGTACCCACCTCGACGTTAATACCGCGCCCGCGCTAATCAAGATCGATGGCATTTATAAATTGTTCACCTACGTCTTGGCGCAGCGCCTCAACGTGCTCGACGCACGAGTCGGCGTTGAAGATGACGGTAAACCCTTTGAGGACGGCATTCCACCCAATGCGCTGATAGACGCCGGCGCCTTGGTAACACTCGAAGCCTTGGCACAGGTACACGGCACCAACGTCGCGGAACAGGTGATGCAGTTTATTCGCGCGCTCGCGGACACCGTCAATGTGAATTTCAGCGAAGGGATGGATCTCGCCGAAGCAGGACGGCGTCTCGATTCGCCCACAGGTCGGCGCCACATCGTACTCGGACGCTTCTTACAAGCGCGAGGTAATTACGGCGATGCCAAACCGGCGGATATCGCGGCGCTATACGAGCTACTGAACAACCTCGAGATGGACCCCGTCGCACTGGCGCGAGCGGTGGCGTTCCTCGCCCATAACGGTATCTCACCCTGGACGGGCGAACGGGTCATCGACCCCGCGACCGCCCAACGCGTGAGAGCAGTCATGACGATCGCCGGCGCCTATGAAGTGTCCGGTGAATACGCCCGAGACATTGGCATTCCGATGATTGTCGGCGGCAATAGCACTGTCGGCTGGATTCCCAACGAAGGTGTCAGCGTTGTCGCCTCGGCTTCGCCCGGTAACCTCGTCAGCGCGCGTCAGATGCTGACCACCGTGTCGCAACGACTAGGCTGGTCACGATACGGTGCGCATTCTGTAGACATACCACACGGGCTAGTCCGTAAAGCGCTTGACGGACCCAATACCGACAATAAAGCCGCAAGCACTGGGGGCGATTCCGATAGCAATCGTGCCGCAGATGTTGCACGTCGACCTACTGTAACAGCGCGACCGCATCCCACTTCGATTCTGCGAGAGCAACTACGTGGAGCTTTATCTGAATTAGACACGCGTCCGAATTTTGGCACGATAGTGTTAGACGTTGGCGGTGGGAATGGTATTAACGCGGATGTAATTCGCACGCTCGGACCGTCACGCGTAATCGGCATTGAACCGGACGCGGACCAATTGGAACTTGCGCTTGAGCTTGGACGTTACAGGCCAAGCGATATTTATAGTGGTGGCTTGCAACCGTGGGCTGAAGCACATCCGGGCGAAGCGGATTCGGTCTTCGTGCTGGACATGGAAGGACGGCTTGCTAACGACCAGGAATTTTTACGGGCGGTTGTGCGCTCGATGAGAGTAGGCGGATACGTGGTGACGTCATGCCGGGAGCCGAATACCGCTACTGTTCTAGGTAGCAAGATACCCGCCCTTGGTCTGAAATTGATTACGACTTCCAGGTCGCAACAGCCTGCCTATACGAAGCATCATTACCTGCAAATATGGCAGCACGTTACGCATGAGACGACGGATAGCGCGCCGTCTAGGCCGCGAGCGGATGACAATCAACCGCCACCGACAATCGCTGGCGGCGGCGTCGACAATCCGCAAGCGCCGGTTAGCGCGTCGGAACTGGTCTCCGATCTCGCAACGCTGTCGCCGAGAGAAACGCAGAGCTTCCTGGTTAGAAACGATCCGGATAGTGACATGCAGGCGCGCAACGCCGACGATCGTGCCATTCTCGAGTTTCTGTTATTGGACATAACCCGGGCGATAGACGGAACGTATTTAGCAACGACGCGAATCCCTTTCGGTCTTACCGTGGATGAAGCGCTGCGCGCCGACGTGGACGCCGCGATCGCGGAAATATTAACGTCCGCGTCGACGCAAACCGACTTTGCCGCTGACGCGATAGCGATCCGATATCGCTATCGCCCCATCGAAGAGCGCTTCGCCGATGCCGTGCGGTCCTCCGCCATACCGCCAGTAGGAAATACCCCGTTACCGCGAGAAATTCGAGCCTCGCGGCAACAGGGTCCGTATCTGGCCAGCATGGTCGTCACCGATGAATCGCATCCTCTCTTTGGACACACGTTAAATGTCGCAACGCTGGCGCAAAGACCGGACCTTAGGGATCATCCCCTACCGGCAGGTGTACCGGCAGGTTTCCCGGATTTCCTAGATTTAGATGCGAGCGGCAAATGGCTTGACCAAGCGATCGACGCGATCGACTCAGTCATGCGGCATCTGACGTTGGTTTGTTTCGCCGAAGACGGCCCGACGCAAGTCATAGCTCTCGGGCTTCTCACCCCGTTCCAATTGGAGACGTTAGCGCCCGGCAAAATGCCACCAGACGGATGGGATTACGTTGTATCCAGCGCGACACGCATTTTTCATGAGACACAAAAACCGGCGGATCGTGATTCCGCAAATGCGATTTCAGCGCTTTCAATAAAAGTTGCCGAGCAAAGCCGAGGCTTGGGCGTTTCAGCGCTCATGATCGGAGCGATGAAAGCGGCTGCCAGACGCATGGGGTACGACCGACTTTATGCGCCCGTACGTCCAAACGAGAAACATCTATACCCGTTAACTCCAATAGAAGAATATATTATTCAACCGCAGCCGGGCGGCGATCAACATCATGCGTGGTTTTTAGACACGCCCGATAACGCGCCTTATATCGACGCGACCCGGGACGTTAGGGGCTACCCTCGCGACCCATGGTTGCGGACGCATATTAAGGCCGGGGGAAGAATAGTCGCCATTGCTCCACGCTCTATGGGTATGGACGGCACCGTCGAACAGTGGTCCAAGTTCACCGGCCGGAGCGATTTACTCCAGACCGCCGACCCGAACGGAGACGTTATTATCGCTGGTGCGCTGGCACCAGTTCGGTTCGTCGGCGATAGAGGCTACTACGACGAACCGGGGGTCTGGGTCGTCCATACAATCGATAACAGCGGCGGCGACAACGATATCAGCCCCAACGACGGCGGCGACAAGCCACGTCCGGTATGGCCCGATGAGCCGCGCACGAAGGACGACGGGAAACCGCGTTTGCCGCCGTGGCAAACGCTGCGGTTGCTGCGATTTGGATTCGGGCGAACCGTACGCGCGGTCGATCGGGCGATGCGCGCACGCTTCCGCGAATTCTTAGGCAACGCCGACCCGCTGAGTCCGGATCAAGTCTCGTTCTTAAATCGCCGGCAACTTGAAGAAGACTGGATCCGCAACGGCGGCGATCCAGACCACATTCCGCGCGCGTTCACCCGCAACGGCCACATCTACATGCGCCGTGGGTTACGCAATCTCGTCGCGATGATGACGCACGAGTTAGATCATCTGCGCTCGCCGGATGGGTTGCGGGAACACGTTCGACGCCGCGCGGCGGAATTGCGTGAATCGATGCCGGAATTGAATTTAGAAGGCATCGTATTCGAAGGCGGTGCGAACCATATCGCGCAACTGTTGACCGGACGCCGGACGCGCACTTATCGCGACGAAACAGAGATCGTGAATCGCGTCACCGCGAATATTGGTGAAGAAACACTGCTGCGTGCGCGGCTTGGCAACGACGAGGCAGCGGTCAATAGGATGATCGATGGGATCATCGCCGATCAATTCCTAGACATTATGGAGAGTCGCCTCCCGGGGATTATCGACCTTGTCGAGACGCAGCTGAGTCAAGCGCATGCGGAATTGGCGCGGCTGGATGAAGCCATGTTAGGCAACGATGAATCGGGTGTATTCCCGAATCGCCATAGCACTGATCGGATCGAGCTGGAGCAAAGAATTGTCGCGCTCGATACCGCGCGCGGCTTAATCGATGCGGCCGAACGATTTATATCGTTGGCGAGACTGGAAAGAGCGACAGCCGATACGACAGCGACTACAGAAATTGCCGCGGGTCTATTGGAGAGAATGGAAGCGGCGCTCCGTCATCCGCTGATCCGCCCGGCGTTGAGCCCTTATCGTCGCGCCGGAGAAAATTTTTACGAAATCAGTTTCCGCCCCAACCCGGAAGCCGATGCGTACAGCCGCGCCAGCGGTACGCGAAACGGCGATGTCGTGACGCTCGAATTTCAAACGTCACCCAGAACAATGGGCGAACGCGCGGTGGACGGCAACGCGGTACTACACGGCGATTTCACCCTTCGCGCCGCGCTCGATGAGATATTGAATCACCTTGGCGTAGACGCGAGCACACCTGGAATCCAACTCGTCTATCGCCCGCGTGGTGGCTTAGTCGATGATCTCGCGATAACCGCAGACGGTGAAACGCTGCGAACACGCGCGGTACAAATCAGGCGAGCCGTCCGCGAACGCGGGCTCGGCAGAGAATTGATCGCTCGAGGATTCGAGCCGACATACATCCTCGGTAATCGTGATGCGTTCATGGGAGAAGTCGGTGAGATCAACGAGATTGAAACCGGTTGGCTACCCGCCGAAGTCGCCGCAACGTTACCGCGTTTGTCGGATCTGCCGCCCGGCCAAATCGACTATGCCTACTGGGCAACACAGAATCCTTACGGTCTCCCGAACACGACCGTCTTCCCGATCGAAATTCCTGACGAAGGAATAATCGAATTCCTGTGCGAACGCGTCGACGGTAACGAGAACGATCTGCGGGTGTCCTTCGAAGGTCGAGGCGCTTTCGTGCGCGTAACCATGTCGCGTAGCCATGGTGATACATCGCGCCCCTTCGATATCGTCAATGTCGTCGGCCTAGAAATTGGTAATTTGCAACCTGGAAGCGCTGTCCCCATTCTGCTTGCTGCGCTTCGCGAAATGCCGAGGATCGACCCGACACAATTGTTGAGAATGGTCATCAGTGAAACGACTTCGATGGAACGCGCTTATATCGATTGCGGCGGTGCTGTCATACTGCATCGAGCACTCGCTGACTTGATCAGCTACACGCTGGTTGAACCGGTGCTCGCAGAATTGGACCCTGCTTTGCAAATCGTGCACGCAAGCTTCATTCAACGAAGTGGACCTCGAACGGTACTCGATGTCAGCATCGGATATCGACGCGATGGCGACGGCGATGAGCCACGACCCAGGCCTCGCGGTCCGCGGATGACATTCGGGGAGGGCATGGACGCCCTCGCCAGGCAAGTTATCGATAAAATCGGTGGGGACATCGAGCCGAATGATCTCTTGCTTAAAAATTCAGCCGGCATGTTGGACCTGCTCTGCAGAAATTATTCACCGGAAAATCTTACTGCGTTAGTCAATTATTTATTGCTCGCGGCGCTGCGTTATCCAAGAACACGCCGTTACTTCGAAAAAGAGTATATAGCCAGCGTCATAAGAGCCTTCGACCTCGGCGTCGGTCGTGCGATCGGACAACAAATACTTGCCGCGCTCGATCAAGGTCATGCGATGGAACTTTCCGTCGATCAGCCGTATGAAGTCGGCGACATACTTGTGTCGAAATACAGTACATTCGTCGTACAACGGTCCGACAGGATGGCGTTTATATCGATAAGGGGTGAAACCGGTTATAGACCCCTCAGCGCCGCTCCCCCTCATGTGCGCCGTTTCAGATTCGATAGGGCTCGACTATCAGACGCTGCTCTCGCTCGAAACAAAGAGATACTCGCTACAGAAGCGGCGCCGTCAAATGCGCCCTTCGACCCCGCGAAACTAGACTTGCTGTTGCCGCTCCCTGGCACGGATATCGTCTCGACCGGTCAACTCATCGCGCATCAACTCAATCTTATTTGGATCGATGCGGACGATGCGCCGTGGCTTGTCCCGGTACAAGGGATGCTTGGACCGATAGTATTTTCGTCGGCCTATAGCAGCACACCGTTCACTATCCGTACTTTCGAAGGGAAAGGGCTCATTCTCAGTTCGAACGACTTCGATGTTGTGTCATGCCTCAACCTCACGCGCGATATCGCCCAGTTCAATCGCTTAGCCGATCGACTCGCCGAACTCGGCGTGCGGGTACAGCGGCCAATCGGTCCGATCCGAGTTGGGCGAAACATCGGTATCGTCATAGAACCCTTTGCCTACTGCTGGAATAATCCCATTGAAATTCCCATCGATCTTCGAGAGATGGCTGAAGAAAGCGATATCGTCGAGCTCCTCGCCATGCGCGATGCGCTCATTCGCACTGGTATTAATTCAAATTACTTCACACTGAATGTCGACGTCCACGGACAACTCGCGCTTGGTTTCCGATGGGTCCCGGGCGGTTCCGAATTTCTTGAAAATCAACCGCTCGGCCCAGCGGATACCCTGCTACTCGACAGAGCAATCTCAGCCGCCCGCGGCGAGCTAGACGACGAGGGATTTCCAAAACGGCCGCCAGGCCCTGCACTACGACTTTGGGAACCGCCCGCGGGCGTGGCATTCGAGAACATCGCCTTTGGACCTCATCTCGGCGCCGACAACCACGGCCGTCTCGTATACCTCGATGGCGATGGCACCGAAGTCGAAGTACCGTTCTATCGTTGGTTGAATCAACGATCGCTCGGAATCGATCGCAGCGGCAAAGTAAAAGAGGTACGCCAGTTCGGCGCCAATAAAGCGATCACTACTCCTCAGACCCAATTAAATTTCACGAAACTGCTGGCTGCCGTTTTATTGGCTCAAGAGCGTTGGACGGGTCAACAGCTGCGGCAATTCGGCGTGCACACAACCGAGATGTCGGATGTGTTCTATGGGCCGGATGGCACGCCACATGTTATCTACGATCTATACCGAACGCTGCTGTCGCGCAAAGTATGGAGCGACCCGTTAAGAAAGCTCGAATTGCTAGCGTCGATGACCGAACAAAGCGCACGCGATATCGAAGCGGTCATCGCCCTGCTCGACAGCGGCGTTTCGCTATACGATCCCGAATTCCTGTTTTACAACATCGCCACCTCGGAACCGCGCGTCGCATTGCACGACTCGATGGGTTACATCTATGGACAAAAACGGCGTCCGTCGAATGAACAGGAATTTCTGACGGAGGTGTTGGCCGAGCTTCGCGTCGAGCTTGCAAGAAGAGCGAGCAGTGTGATCACCACTCCGACAAACGGTGCTCTTGTCGGATCGTCTCTAGCGGCGTTCGATCCTACCCACCTCGCCGCTATTGAGCTTCTTCCGAATAACATCGGCTATCGATTAACCGATACAGCTGACCACAGGATCATCGTGCTTGCCCGTGGATTCCGGGCAGGCGAGTCGCTGCCCACGGATATCGGCGATTTCTGGATAGAAGGCACGCGCGCGACCGGTACAGAACGGGTTCAGCTTATTAGAGCGCTTGATAGATATGTCGCTTTGGCAATTCGTGCTCGACCCGACGACGGGACGCTACCTACTGTTGCCGGCGGCGCCGTCGATAACGCACAAGCACCTATTGCCGCATCGGAATTGATCGCTGACTTGGCACAGCTCGCTCCGGGAGAAACGCGAACCTATGGAGTAAGAAACGATCCCGACAGCGATACGCCGATACACAATGCGGACCAACACGAGATTCTGGAATTCGCGCTGCTAGAAGTAAGACGAACAGATGATGGCGGTTATTCCGTATCGGTCCAGATTCGATCCGACCTTTCCATCGACGATACGATTCTATCGGACGTCGAGATTATCGCGCGGGAGATCGCGCGCGGCGCTAGGGGAGAAATAACATTTACCGACGATGCGGTGGCAGCGAGGTATCGCTATCAACCCATCGAGGAACGTGTCGCCGCCGCCGCGAGACGACAATCTGCACCTCGCGAATTCTATTTATCGGAAGAGGAAGATTTTCTAGATAACGAAGAATTACTTGAGGTTATCGAAACCAGGCTTAGAGAACTGGGTGTATACGACGAAAATCTCTTGGTCTCGGGTTACGACGCCAGCACAGCAACCGGTGGCGAAGACAGTCTCTTCGCGCAAACACTGACAGAATACCGAGCACTATTAGGCTACGGCGAAACCACGCCGTTCGAATACGCGCTGACCAATCCCGACACCGGCAGTCCGTCGTCGCAGCCGGTTATCAGTATCTACGACCCCTCTGCCTTCACGCCGGAATCGGATCAGTTCTACCGCCATACCAACGGCAAGCCGATCGAATCGGCCATTATCGCGACATTCCGCATTCGACTGGCAACCGCTCCCGATCTTATGGCGGAAGTAATACCCACCCGCATCGGCGAACGACACGGGACGAGTTATGTCGTCGAAGCGATCGATCCGAATCAGATTTCATTCGACGAGCAAGTTCAGGAAATTATTGCGGACGTTATCGACGACCCGAGCATTACGGAAATCATCATTAACAATTCCGCGTTCCCGGCGAATCTCGTAGATGAATTGTCGGGCGCGATCGAGCGACCGGTGACCGTGCGCCCGTCCGCCGCCGACAGAAACGCATTAGCGATCAGCCCGATCTCCTTCGCCGCCGTCACCGAACCTTCTGGATATCACCACGCCGAGACGGAAGATTCCGTATACACCGATGGTCAAATCCTCATCATTACCGACGGTGTCGGTGGGCAGTTGGATGGCGGCGAGACCAGCGCGTTAGTAGCGATGATGGCTGGAGATACTTATATAGTGTTGCGCGCCGAGGGCCACTCGATGCCGCAGGCGGCGCGAGAGGCAGTCGATGCCGCGAAACGCGCCGTTATGCAGCAAAAAAACGAGGAGTTGGAAGAGCCGCTAGACATGCTCTCGGCGACGACCTTCCTGGCGCTTTGCATCGACCCTCAAAGCGGCGAATGGATGGCCGTGCAGATCGGCAACTCGCGCATGTATGAAGTCACAAGCGATGGTCTGCAACACGTCAGCACTATCCCCACGCAAGAAACACCCGACGGCGATCTCTCCAACAAGATCGACCGCGGCCCGACCCGAACCAATAACGATTACTACAGTCCCGTGATGCCACTGCCAGCAGAAGGCGCGCGTTATTTATTAATGACAGACGGCTGGTGGAAAGCTTACGAAAGAAGAAGAGCCCGACTCGCCCAAAATGCCGACGCCCTTGCCGACTATGACGCGCAGATCAATCGCGCGGCGAGTCTTCCTAACGCAGAGGAAGCCGCGAATGCATTGATCGAGTTGGTACGCGAAGCCAGCGGCAGATTGGGTGACGACGCCGGTATCATCGTCGCCGACGTACCGCCGCGGGGCCATCCGAACGACGATGGAGCCCCGACCGATAAGCCGCCGTCGGGTAGCGACGCCTTGCGAACCGACACCGAGTCGGGCGGAAACCGTGAGGGACAGCAATCGGAACATGACTCGCGGAGTGCCGACGACGACCGTGCGCCGTCAGACAAAGTTGATTCTTCCGCGCCGCGCGACACGAATAACCGTATTGACCATGCAACACTCGATACGTCTCCGTTCTCGCACATCGAACTGCTCGTCGGCTCGGATATCGTTGCCACGACGCCCGACGCGCCCGGCACACGTCTGCAATTGCACGAAGCAGGCGATGGCCTTTTCGTCTCCGCCTTCGAACTCGGCGACATGTCAGTTGCGCGCGCGGGGCAATTCCTCGCGCAGACCATGCACGAAATCGGCTGCGGCGCCATGCGCGACATCGCTTTCGCAGACACAATGGATTCTGCGCTGGCGAACCAGATCCGTCTGAGCGCATTAAATAATCTTCAAGCCGATCAAGCCATCGCCGAAGCATTAGCGGCGCGCGCCAAAACCATGCGCACCGGCCGCGATCGTCGAACAAAGCCTCGCGCGGTCGCCCTGCGCCCTCCGAATCAACGCGGCAAAACCGGCCCCGGGGCACGTTCCACCGGTGGACGCGGTAAAGGCGATGCGAGCGAATCCGTTTCCGTCGGCGCGACGAACAACCCCACTCCGCAAACCGGCGCCGCCGCTGGCGAGTTCAACGGCACGACGACTCAGCGCCTTACGCTCACCTCGTCGAACGATCGCACGATTGGCGGAACCGGCGACGATCGACACCAGGTAACTGCGGAAAACAATCTCAACGCCACCAATAGCGTCAACGGCGACTCCCCAGGTAAAGACACGCCCGGTCGAGATGATGATGACCACGCCGAATCCGGACGCTCCGGGGATCTGCCCACCAATCGCGTCTCGGATCGCATCACTAACGACGCTTCCGCAGGGAGAGAGCCTTATTCTTTGCACGGGACTTTCCCGATTCATACCATCGACGGCACGGTTGAAATCCAAGCGCAAAGCGCGACACGGATCTCACTCGTTGTCGTGGGAGATTCGAGATTCCACGCGCGTGTTAGGTTGGAACCGGTGATGTATGTGCCGAGAAGCGGCAATAACGCCGTCATCCGACATCGAATGCTGGTGGACATGACCACCGCGATTGACGGCGGTGATCATGTCGTGCGCGTCAGCCATTTCGATGAACGAACCATTCTCGACATCGCACGACGCCACTTCGAAAACCTTGGCGTTCAATTCCATGAGATCGCGGTTTCGATAACGGCGGCTCGACTTACACCGCTGGATATTGGTACAGGACGATCTATAGATTCCAGCGAGATAACGGCGTTGCTATGGGGAGAACTCGTACCGGATATTCCTCTACTCGGCACACATCTGACTCCGATTGAAAAACGGAACCCGCAATTACTATCCGCACGCTGGCTGCGGGATGAATTGACGTACGAACTCACCAATCGCGGCATCTTCGCCGACGACAATGGCGAACCTGGACTCTTCGGTCCCAGAAGAATCCCACCGGCGGTTCTGAACGACTTCGTTCCCGGCTTGCGGATATTAGATATCGCCACTGGCCCAAAAGGACGATTTGTACGAGATGCACATCGATTCGGCATCACCACCGCCGTCGGCATCGATCCCGCACTTCCGGATTTAGTGCAATACCACGCGCAGCCAAAAATCGACGGCGCGAAGCTCGATGAACTCGACGCCGATCTGATCGCGCTGCTAGAAAGCGGACATCTACTTCGCGTCACTATGCAGCAAGCTAATTTTCCGGCAGGGAGCTTCGACCGCATTATCTCCGCGTGGAATATCTTCGCCTATGGAGAACCACTTGGCTCACAACGGGTCTGGCTACGAAAAATATTCAATTGGCTGTCGCCAAGAGGAAGATTTCTTACTTTCGACCTAAGCGACTCTGAAAATCTTTTAGAGTTCGCCGTATCGATAGGATTCGTCGTGGATCCTCGAAGCAACGGTAAATATGTCGAGCTAGTCAAACACGAACACGTCGCACATAGCGATCCGTCGCCGCTACTCGTTGGGGGCAATCAATGGATAAACCTGGAAGGTCAATGGACAACCTCCTCCGATGCCATTGATCCAATTACCTTCAGTGACGCCGAGATGGCGGCGTTGCCTCAAGACGAATTCACCGATTTATTTGTCTATTGGAATGAAACGCATCAAGTATGGTTGCCGGTTCGTCCTGTTAAAGGCGTTAAAGGCATCGCCGGCATCAGCGCCATCGGCGTCATTATCCGAGCGAATGGCATCGTCGAACCGCTGTGGTCAACGCTTGGTGGCGCGTCGGATAAACCGGAAGAACATCCCATCTCGGGACGACGCGCAGAAAACGAGAATGATGGCGCGAGCCGTCTCTCCGATATCGAACGGGCGGTTGAAGAAACATGGGGCGCCGAAACCCGGGAACGATTCGTCGAACTACAGAGCGAACACCCGCAGACAGACGCTGACGAACTATTAAAAATCTTTGCCCGAAATCAGCGAAGACTGACGATTACCGGTTGGTTCCGCGAAGAAAATATTGTTCTTTCGGCGCGCGAACTGATGCCGCGGATAGCTACCGAAATCGAAGACGGCGAAGCCGTCCTCGTCGCCAGTGTCGGATCAGCCGAAGGACTCGAAGCATTCAGCTTGACCGCCGCAGCGCTACGGCACGGCATGAGCGACTTCCACGTTATCGGCATCGACTCGAATCTGGACATGGTAGAGCTGGCAATCGATGTCAACGCGTCGTATGGCGCGCCCGACACGGAAACGCTTCAAAAAATGCTGCCTTATCGGGAATACTTTATTTGGAACGCCGAAGAGACGGGTTATGACACCGTACAACCGATACCGGCGCTCCGTCGTCATGTCGATTTCATACACCAAGATTTACTCGAGTCGGCTCTAGAAGGCGGATTTCAACTTATTCTCGTCAATAACTTGCTGTATCACTTCCCAGAACCGATCCGGGAAATTGTTTTAAGAAATATCCTTAGCGGCCTGGAAGATGGCGGTTATATCGCTCTCGAAGACATACCGACGCTCGACCAAATAGCATTTCTACGAGCGCACCCCGACGAGTCGATTGGAGACTTTAACGCGCGCCATATTCCCTATTACCTATGGCGACACAGTCTCGGCAATAAAGATTTC
>JAHFQD010000108.1 GCA_023266455.1 Candidatus Muproteobacteria bacterium | reverse complement strand
CAGAATTCTCGGCGCACGCGTTCATGCAGGCGTTCGGCGAAGGCCTCGGCCAAGCGGTCGGCGAGTGCTTTGACCATGATCGATTTGTAGTCGTCGTGGTCGGCTTCGTATTTCTTCGCCAACTCGTCGGCGCCGATGCCGGCGGTGACGGCGAAGGCGCCGACGTAATCTTTAATGCCGGTTTCTTTCGGTGCGATGAAATCCGCGAGCGCGCGATTCGGTTTGCCCGGTGGCTTCTCGTCTTGCTGACGCAGCGTATGTAGTACCGCCGCGATTTGCTGGCGCGTGTTGTCGGTATAGACCTCGATGTCGTCGCCGATGCTATTGGCGGCGAACAGACCGATGACCCCGTTCGCGGTGAGCTTGCGACCACCAACGAATTCTTTCAACATTTTTTGTGCGTCGTCGAAAAGCTGCGTCGCTTGTTTACCGACGATGCCGTCGTTCAAGATCGCCGGATATTTGCCGTGGAGTTCCCAAGTTAAAAAGAACGGCGTCCAGTCGATGTACTGCGCTAATTCATCCAGCGGATAGTTCGGCAGTACTTCAAGCCCGAGTCTGCGCGGTGTCGGCGGCGCGTAATTCGTCCAGTCGATTTTGACTTTATTTTTGCGCGCGTCGTCGAGCGACAGTAGTCGCACGTTAGATTTTTTACTCGCGTGGCGGCTGCGCACTTCGTCGTATTCGGCGCGCACCTTGGCGACATAGTCGCCTTTTTGCTCCGGACTCAGCAGGCTGGAGGCGACGGTTACGCTGCGCGATGCATCTTTCACCCAAATCGTCGGATGACCGTAGTTAGGCGCGATTTTCACCGCCGTGTGTACGCGCGAGGTTGTGGCGCCGCCGATTAATAGTGGTACGTTGAAGCCTTCGCGCGTGAGTTCTTTCGCGAGGTGCGTCATCTCGTCGAGCGAGGGTGTGATCAAACCCGAAAGGCCGATGATGTCGACGTTCTCTCTCTTCGCGACTTCGAGAATCTTCGCCGCTGGCACCATTACGCCGAGATCGATGACTTCGTAGTTGTTACACGCGAGCACCACGCCGACGATGTTCTTGCCGATGTCGTGCACGTCGCCCTTAACCGTCGCCATCAGAATCTTGCCCTTGGCGCGCGTATCGCCGGCCTTTTCCTTTTCGATGTAAGGAATGAGATAGGCCACGGCTTTTTTCATCACGCGCGCGCTCTTCACGACTTGCGGCAAGAACATTTTGCCGGCGCCGAACAAATCGCCGACCACGCTCATGCCGTCCATGAGCGGACCTTCGATCACTTCGATCGGGCGCGCGATTTGCTGACGACATTCTTCGGTGTCGCGCTCGATATATTCGTCGATGCCGTTTACCAGCGCGTGCTTGATGCGTTCGCGCACCGGCGCTTCGCGCCAAGTGAGATCCGGGCCTTTGCTCTGTTCGCCTTTGCCGGCGTACTTCGGCGCAATTTCTAAGAGCCTTTCGGTCGCGTCTTCGCGACGATTCAAAATCACATCTTCGACGCGCTCGCGCAGCTCTGCCGGAATGTCTTCATACACCGGCAGCACGCCGGCGTTGACGATGCCCATGGTCATGCCGGCCTTGATGGCGTGATACAGGAACACCGAGTGAATCGCTTCGCGCACCGGATTGTTGCCGCGAAACGAGAACGACACGTTCGATACGCCGCCGGAGATGTGTGCGTGCGGGCAGCGTTTGCGGATCTCGCGCGTCGCCTCGATGAAGTCGACGGCGTAGTTGTTGTGCTCGGCGATGCCGGTGGCGACCGCGAAGATATTCGGATCGAAAATAATATCCTGCGGCGGAAAATCGATTTTCTCTGTGAGCAGTTTATATGCGCGCTCGCAGATCTCGACCTTGCGCTCCTTCGTATCGGCTTGACCTTTTTCATCGAACGCCATCACCACCGCGGCCGCGCCATAACGGCGCACGAGACGCGCGTGTTCGAGGAATTTTTCTTCGCCTTCTTTGAGCGAGATGGAATTCACCACGCCCTTGCCTTGGCTGCGCTTGAGGCCGGCGACGATCACATCCCATTTGGACGAGTCGACCATGAGCGGCGCGCGTGCGATGTCGGGCTCGGAAGCGAGGAGGTTTACGAAAAGCCCCATTGCTTGTTCGCCATCGAGCATGGCTTCGTCCATGTTGATGTCGATCACCTGCGCGCCGTTCTCGACTTGCTGACGCGCGACGTCGAGACCTTTCGAGTATTCATTATTAAGTATCAGTTTCTTGAATGCCGCCGAACCGGTGATGTTGGTGCGCTCGCCGACGTTCACGAACAACGAATCGGTGCCGATGTTGAACGGTTCCAGGCCGGATAGGCGCAGCTTCGGTTCGATCTTCGGCTGCGTGCGTGGACGCGCGCGCGCGACGGCGTCAGCGATCGCTTTAATATGCGCCGGCGTGGTGCCGCAGCAGCCGCCTACGATATTTAGGAATCCTTGCTGCGCCCAGTCGCCGATTTCTTTCGCCATGAACTCCGGCGATTCGTCGTAGCCGCCGAAAGCGTTCGGCAGACCGGCGTTGGGATGGCAACTCGTGTGCACATCGGCGACGCGCGAGACTTCTTCCACGTATTGGCGTAGCTGCGACACGCCGAGCGCGCAGTTCAAACCAACGCTCAGCGGTCGCGCGTGCGCGATCGAATTCCAGAACGCTTCTGTGGTTTGGCCAGATAGCACGCGGCCGGCGGCGTCGGTGATGGTGCCGGAGAGCATGATGGGCAAACGGAAACCGAGGTCGTCGAAATAGCGTTCGACCGCGAAGATCGCGGCTTTGCAATTAAGCGTGTCGAAAACGGTTTCAATCAAAATAATATCGGCGCCGCCTTCGACGAGGCCGCGCACGGCGTCGGTGTAGGCGCTGACCATGTCGTCGAACGTGATATTGCGATAGCCCGGATTGTTCACGTCCGGCGAGATCGACGCGGTGCGGTTCAGCGGCCCGAGCACGCCAGCGACATAGCGCGGGCGCGTTGGATCTTTGCGTTCAAATTCATCGGCGACATGGCGTACGAGTCGCGCGCCTTCGAGATTCAATTCGTACGCCAGCGATTGCATGCCGTAGTCGGCCATCGATATGGCGGTGGAGTTGAACGTGTTGGTCTCGATGATGTCGGCGCCGGCGTCGAGATACGCCGCGTGAATGTCGTGGATGATCTTGGGCTGCGTGAGGATGAGCAGATCGTTGTTGCCCTTAAGATCCGACGCCCAATCTTTGAAACGCTCGCCGCGATAGTCGTCTTCGCTCAGGCCGTAGCGCTGGATCATCGTGCCCATGGCGCCGTCGAGCACCAGGATGCGGGTCGCGAGTGATTTCTCGAGTTGCGCCAAGCGCGCGAAGCGGGCGTCGTTGCGGGAAGGGGTCACGGGTCGTCGGCTCGAATACGTCTGGAATCTACGCAGTTTACACAAAAGCGCCCGGCGTTGCTGGGCACACCGCGGCGGTTTAGTCGGCGGCGACGGAAGAGCGGCGCGAGAGGCCGAAAGTGAGCAGGCGGCGGATGAAGTCTTCGTAGGACATGCCGGCTTTGATTGCCGAGAGCGTGCAATCTTCGTCGCGTGCGATGCCGGGATTGGGATTCGCTTCGAGGACGTAAAGCTCGTTTTGCGGCGTGAGTCGCAGATCCAAACGGGCGTACCCCGTCATATCGAGTATTCGGTAAATGCGTTTGCACAAGCGCGCGATTTTTTCTTCCATGCCATTCGGCAAGTGACGAGAAAACTGATACTCGATGCCCCAGCGCTTGCGGTAGTCCTCGTTCCACTTCACACGATACGTCGCGACTTTCGGTTCCGCGTTCGGTACTTCGCCGAAGACGAGTTCGCGGATCGGCAGGATGTCGAGTTTGTGATTACCTAACACGGTGACGTAGAGCTCGCGTCCTTCAATATATTCCTCGGCGATGGCGTCGCCCTGCGTGCGTTCGTGGATCATGGCGACGCGTTCCAACAACTCGGCTTCGTTTTCCACCACGGACGCGCGGGCGATGCCGACCGATCCTTCTTCCATGAGAGATTTCACGATGACGGGAAAACGCAGCTTGCGCACGCGCCGCGTTTTCCCCCCAAGCGGGAATTCCATGAACGCGGGAATGTCGATGCGGTGAAACGACAGCAGCTTTTTAGATAACGCTTTGTCGCGCGCGAGCAGTAGGCCGCGCGGATTACAGCCGGTGTAAGGCAGGCGCATCGTTTCCAGAAAACTGACGACGTAATAATCGAAGGCGCTGATGCCGGCGAAGTCTTCTAATAAGTTAAATGCGATATGCGGTTTCCATTCGTCGACGGTTTTACGGATCGGACCGAGATCGTCGTAGACGCCGACGACTTGCACTTCGTGGCCCAGCGCCAGTAGTGCGGTTTTGACGTCGTATTCTGTGCGGTACTTCTCCATGCGCGGATCGTCCTTGGTTTTTAAATCCTCTGGCGGCACCAAGGTGTAATGCACCAGCATCATGACGCGCAGTTTTTTCATACGCGCACCCGAAATTTTCCGGTGTGGAGATAGTCCATCACCAAACGCGTCAGGAACGCTACGACGTGCAGTTTTAATTGCGGCGTATCCGATTGCACGCGCAGCCGAAGCGCTTCGCAGTGCGTGATCATGTCGCGCAACACTTGGTCGATGCGATAGCGGAACTCGCCGGTCCAGCCGGCGATGATGGAGGTGAGTTCCATGCGATGGCGCCGCAGCCAACGCGTCGCCGCTTCGTGCTCGCGCGCGTCGGCAGGGAACAGTCGGCGCAAGTCGTCGTCATAGAAGGGGGGGTGTTTGGCGCCGTAGCGCACTTGTTTGTTGCGATAGTACGTGCGCAGCGTGATGCGCAGTTCGTTCACCGGCGATTGCTGACGGCGCGCGCGTACCGATGGACGTTGCTCGCACAGCTGTCGCATGAGCACGTCGACATATTCCAATTTTTTAACCGCGGGCCAACCGCGATAGCGTTCGCGCCAGTCGAGATTCGGCGTGAGCCATACCGCAAACGTTTCCGCCCAGTCTTCGTCCGGATGACTTTGCGCGTACCAATTTTCCAAATGCACTACGAAGCGCTTGCTGTAGGGATGCGGCGTATACGACGTGGGATAACGCTGACTTGAACGACCGAAATGCAACCGCCAATCGCGGCGGCGATGCACGCGGTAAGCGTTGGCGACGGCGTGCGCGGTTTCGTGACGCATCAATGCCAGACATTGCTCACGCTCGCCGCCTTCGACTTCAAGCATGAATTCTTGTTCCAGCCGTTTTAGGCGCGGATGCGCTAAGAAGAAGGGGATGGCGAATCCCGGGATGCCGTCCGGACAAAACCATTCATCCGAAAGCCAGACGTGTGGTTGAAACGTGAAACCGCGTTGTCCCAGTTCGGTGTGTAATTGCTGTACCAGCGGCTCGAGTTCGGTGCCCTCGATACTCAGCCTTAAGTCGCGGATCGGGAGATCGAGCAGTTGTTCTTTAGGCAGGCTCGTCCAATCGATAACTCGGTGACGCTTCTTCCTTGAGCGGCGTGATGTCGACATGTCATCGAAGGGCGGTTTGTTGCGGCATGGTTAAAGGGTTAGCCATGAGCCTTGAATAAAACCATCATAGCTCGTTAATAGATAGCGCTGATGCGCCAACCGGCGCGTTCGAGCAAAGCTAGCAACCCGTGTTCCCCTGGCAGATGCCCGGCGCCGACGGCGATAAAAGCGTCGCCTTCCGCCAGTCGCTCGCGCATCCGCTCCAGCATACGGTCGTTGCGATTAGCGAGCAGGCGTTCCATCACGGTGTTGTGTACCCGACGATCGTCGATACCGCTGGCGTCCATTACTGCTTGGATGCCGGTGAGATCGCGCGCGATATAGGCCTGCGTCATACGCTCCAATAGTTTGGCGGAGGTCTGTTGTTGGCGCAGCGTGGCGTCTAACAAAGCGATCTGGTCGGTTATGGGGAGATCGTTGAATACAGAAATCTGTTCTCGCATCGTTTCCAATCCATAGGTTGGCTTGCCCGACAGTGTCGCCTGCATCTGTAACTGAAAGTCCAACGCGATACCGGCTTTTTGCGGCGGCATGGATAACACCATGGTGACCGCCCAGGGTTTCTTCCTATTAAGGTCATCGATTGGCATCCCGCGGGCGACAAGGATTTGTTTCACCTCCGCGTAGCGGGGGGCACCGATGGTGGTTTCAAGCGTGCGACCGTCGTTGAAGAACATCGTTTCTGCGATATGCATCAACCCCTCGCCGTCGGCGATGAGTTCCATCGTGAAACTCCGCGAGGTTTCGAAGGCAGTGCGTACCGGTTCGGGCAACGTGGTGACACGGGCGTCGGCCAGGTGGATGGTGCCGAACAGGTAACTTGGCTTTTGGCCCGGGCGTTCGATTTTCCACAGAAGGCCCTTGGTGTACCGGCAGGCCGCGGTTGATGGGTTTTGGCAGGGGGTGACCACGGCGGAGATACCCGGTTCCGCTAACCCAACGAGGCATACCAGGGTGGTGAGAAGATATCTAAGCAAGAAGATCGTCCTGGGTGTCGATAAATCGTAATATAAGGATGTTATAAAAGCCGTTTAAGCGACTAGATATCGGTAAATTTGGGTAAATAAATAAGGAAGTCATAAAAGCTCAAGTGCCAGAAATCCTAGTCTTTAGTATT
>JAHFQD010000446.1 GCA_023266455.1 Candidatus Muproteobacteria bacterium | reverse complement strand
TGCGCGGCGCGAGATTCGCCACCACGATAGTGAGTCGGCCTTCAAGCGCGGCTGGATCGTAAGCGGATTTAATGCCCGCGAAGACCTGCCGCGTGCCCAGGGCGCCGAGATCAAGTGTGAGTTTAAGTAATTTATCTGCGCCGTCGACCTGTTCGGCTTTGACGATCTTGGCGATGCGCAAATCGACCTTGGAAAAATCGTCGATGGAGATAGTCGAATTCGATTCGCTCTCCGTTTTAACGGTGGGTTGGGCGGATGTGGTATTCATGTGAATGGTTTCCTTATTAGCAGCGATCAGCGCCTCGATTTGTTTCGGATCGATGCGCGTCATGAGGTGACTGTACTGTTTGATAGAGTCAGATGGAGATAGGGATTTTTCTATATCAGTCCATCTAAGCGCTGAAATACCTAGCAGCAGTTCAACATCTGCTGCGATTCTAGGAAGAATTGGTTTGAGGTAAAGCGTCAATATGCGAAAGCATTCGAGAGCTATTGAGCAATGGCGGTGAAATACAATTCTTTGACCAGAATCCATCGCATCGAAATTTTTCGATCGTTCCCAAGGTTTAACGCTATCCCACCACTTATTGACCTCATCAGCTAATGCCATTACTTCCCGAATAACGGATACATATCGCCGATTCTCGTAATGCCCCATAATTTTTGTAGACAAACTCGAGACGTTGTTAAGTATTGAAATATAAACAGCGTCATCACCCGAAGAAGTTCCACTTTTTAAGTCGCATACTTTTCCGGAGAAGTGTTTATGTAATAGGCCGATAGCGCGACTGACAATATTGATGTATTTGCCGACAAGGTCGCTGTTCACGCGCGCGGTAAAATCGTCGAAGTTGAGATCGATGTCTTCCATCGTTCCATTCAACTTCGCGGCGTAGTAATAACGCAGCCACTCCGGATTCAATCCGAGTTGGAGATAGCTCTCGGCGTTGATAAAGGTACCGCGACTCTTCGACATCTTCTCGCTGTTGACGGTGAGATAACCATGTACGCACAACCGCGTCGGCGTGCGGAAGCCGGCGTGTTCCAACATTGCCGGCCAGAACAGCGCATGGAAGTTGAGAATGTCTTTGCCGATGAAGTGGTACAGCTCGGTCTTGGAACCTTGGCGCCAGAAAGAATTGAAATCGATACCTTTCTTATTACACAGATTCTTGAACGAACCCATATAACCCACGGGCGCGTCGAGCCAGACGTAAAAATATTTGCCCGGCATGCCGGGAATTTCGAAACCGAAATAGGGCGCGTCGCGCGAGATGTCCCAGTCTTGCAAACCGGTGTTGAGCCACTCGTCCATCTTGTTCGCGGCTTCGGGTTGTAGCGTGCCGGAGCGGGTCCATTTTTTTAGGAACTCGACGCAGCGCGGGTCGGATAGTTTGAAGAAAAAATGTTCCGAGGCTTTGCGCACCGGGGCCGAACCGGAGACGACGGAATACGGATTTTTTAAGTCGGTCGGCGCATAGGTGGCACCGCAGTTTTCGCAATTGTCGCCGTACTGGTCCTTGGCGCCGCACTTCGGGCATTCGCCCTTGACGTAGCGATCGGGCAAGAACATGTTCTTTACCGGATCGTAAAACTGGTCGACCGAGCGGCGGCCGATCAGACCGGCGGCGTCGAGGTTTTGATAAATCTTCTCGCAATACGTCCGCGTTTCCGTGGAATGGGTCGAGTAATAGTTGTCGAAAGCGATGTGAAAGCCGGTGAAATCGCGCAAATGCTCGCCATGCATGCGCTCGATGAGTTGCTCCGGGGTGACGCCGTCTTTCTCGGCGCGCAGCATGATCGGCGTGCCGTGGGTGTCGTCGGCGCACACGTAATACACCTTCGTGTCCGCTTGCATCCTTTGAAAACGCACCCAGATGTCCGTCTGAATGTATTCAACCAAATGCCCCAAGTGGACCGGCCCGTTGGCGTAGGGCAGGGCGCTGGTTACCAAAATTTTTCGTTTTTCGATCATTCGGAGATTGGCGTAGCAAAGCGGCGATGATAAGGGAATTTAGGTATCATGGGCACCCTTTCCAGCTTGATTCTCGGAGTTTTTTAGATGGCGGTAACGCAGCAACAGGTCGAAGCGGCGCTCGCGCAGTTCGTCGATCCCTATCTTGAATCAGATTTAGTCGCCGCCAAGGCGGTGAAGAA
>JAHFQD010000445.1 GCA_023266455.1 Candidatus Muproteobacteria bacterium | reverse complement strand
GACGCCGGGATTCCTCGAGCATTTCAGTCTGAAGGGGTTGGACGACTTGCCGCCGCTGGCGGAACTGCGCTCGATCGATGAGATCAGCGCCGAACTCGATAAACGCGTCGAAGCCGCAAACGCGGAACAGCTAACGGATGAGCAATCCGGTACGTTTGAATTGGAAGAACCCGAATCGCAGTCCGATGCCGTTTCGGCGGAATCGCCTGGCAGCGAAGACCGTTCGGTAGAGGCGGTCAATGATGATGCCAACCGCGAGTCTTCGGTCGAGGTGACGGCCGAGACGTCGGCGGAAGAACAGCTGATTACGGACGTCGCCGTTATGGAACCAGAAATAGCGCCCGCCGTCGAAGCACAAGCCGCCGAGCGTGAGTGAAAAACTTCAGAAGGTGCTGGCGCGCGCTGGCATCGGTTCGCGCCGTCAAATCGAGGGCTGGATAGCGGAGGGGCGTATCACCGTCGACGGTGCGCCGGCCAAGCTCGGCCAACGCGTCGAGTCGACCGTCCGCATCTCGCTCGATGGTCGCGACGTCCCGCTCACCGACATCGCGCCTAAACCGCGCGTATTGATGTATCACAAACCCGAAGGCGAAGTGTGCGCGCGCTCGGACCCCCAGGGTCGTAAAACCATTTTCGAGAATTTGCCCAAGTTGCGACACGGTCGCTGGATTTCCGTCGGGCGTCTCGATTACAACACCTCCGGTTTATTGTTACTCACTACCGACGGCGAATTGGCGCATCGGTTGATGCATCCCTCGCATGAGATCGAACGCGAGTACGCGGTACGCATACTCGGTAAAGTCACCGACGAAATGCTCAAGCAACTGCAGACCGGCGTGACCTTGGAAGACGGTCCCGCGTGTTTCGACGCCATCATCGACGCTGGCGGTACTGGCGCCAACCATTGGTATCACGTGATCTTGCGCGAAGGACGTAATCGCGAAGTGCGGCGTGTATGGGAAGCGGTCGGCGCGAAAGTGAGCCGTCTTATCCGCGTGCGCTACAGCACCGTTCAGTTGCCGCGCATGTTGCGGCCGGGAAAATCCGAATACATGGAACCGGAACCGATGGGCGAGCTATATCAAAGCGTCGGTATGACGATGCCCGAAGCGCCGGAGAAGAAAGTGCGCACGCTCTCGTTGCGTAACGTGCGCCCGACGGGCGGTCACAAGCGCAAACCCAAGAACGCGGTGGAACGACGACAACAGAACCAACGCCGTCACCGTCGTGAAAAATGAATAGGACGGCGTTCAGTCGTCGCTATATTACCAAGTTAGCCAGACTGGTTCCCGCGGTATTTCTCCACGACATCCTTTGATCGTTCAGATTATTGAGTTTCTACTTCGCGCGCGAGATAGTCGTCGAGATTAAAGCCGTGCAGCGCTACGTCGACGTTTTGGTTATTCGTCAATGTGTCGCGCACTTCGCCGAGTAACGATGCGGTCTGGTAGTTGATGGGCAGCGTTTTATTCGTGGAGTAATGCAAATTGAACGTTAGCGGCATCGGTGTGTCGAGATCCGAAATCGTACCGGCGACGAGCACGGTGATGGTTTTCAACGGTAGCAGTGCTGAGCTTTGCGCGACGCAGGTCCAGGGCGTGGTATTGGTATTTAAATTTTCACAGCGTACTCGAGTGCGTAACCCGTCCGTGGCGGCGCGCGTAAGCAACGTATCCAATCCTAATTGATCTCCGACGCCAGCGTATTGAACCGTGAGTTTACCGGCGTTGTGGTTGAGCGTGAACGTATGCGCACCAGTGTTGAGAGTAGAGACGGTACCGGTGAATCCTTTGCGATAACCGGCGGCGATCTTATCGTCGACGCCGCTGCCATGCAGCGGCGATACTTTGAGCGTTACCTCGCATGGCGTTTTTGAAAGATCCACATCGAAAGATTTGAGATCAATATCGAGCGCGACGTGATCGTGTGTCGACGCGACGAGATTGACCGCGCCGTTGATGTCGAGGGCGCATGTGCCGTTAGCGCAGCTGAGCGTGTTCGGCGCATTTTGGCCGTCGCGATAAGAGACGAAACGGCAAGCGCGCGTCATGTTGAGCGGATCGGTTAATTGCACGTCTTGGCTCAGTTCGACGTGCACGCGGTTATACGGTTTGGTTTCGCAGTCGACCGTGTTGACCAATTCGACGATAGCGTCGTGTCCGA
>JAHFQD010000444.1 GCA_023266455.1 Candidatus Muproteobacteria bacterium | reverse complement strand
GATTGGAGGTAATCACGCGCGATTTCACTTGCCACGGTCCCCATTCCAAATCGCCGCTCGGACCGAACAGCGCCACCGTCGGCGTTTGCATGGCGGCGGCGATATGCATCGGCACCGAATCCACGCCGATAAAACATTTGGCTTGCGCGGTGAGCGCGGCCAACTGCTTCAGATTAAGTTTTCCAGCTAAATTTATCGGTTGCTTGCGTAGTTGGACCGTGATGCTGCCGAGGAATTGCAGTTCTTGGTCGTTCGGCGCCGCCGTCAGCACGACGCGCTCGCCGGCGTCTTGCAGCGCGTTGATGAGTGCCGCGTATTTTTCCGGCTCCCAACATTTGAACAACCAACGCGACGTCGGATGCAGGTGAATAAATCCGCGCGGTCCGAGGCCGTGCGATTGCAATAAATATTGCACCGATGCGTTCGCGTCCTCGCCGGGTGTCAGCACCAATGCGCGTTCGTCCGTGTTCGGATAAATCCCGATGCGTCGTAGCGCATCGAGATGCACTTCCACCGTGTGCCGCGGTTTGCCTGGGACGCGATAGCGATGCGAAAACGCCGTGCGCCAAAACCAACCGCGCTTCGGACCATAGTCGCGCGTAACCGCGGCGCGCGGGTGCAGCAAAAACGCCAAGGCCGCGCCGCGCGAAGATTCGGTGAGATGGATCAGCAGGTCATAGTCGCGCGCGCGCAGCTTGCGCAGCAAACGCCATTCTTGCAACAGTTGTGTGAAGGGATCGCGCTTCTTCCAGGCACGGTCGACGGTGTGCACTTGCTCGATCGACGGATGTCCCGACAGCATCTCAGCCGTGTCGGCATACACCAACGCGTCGAGGTCGATGTGCGGAATGTGATTTTTTAAAACCGTAAAAACCGGAGACGTCAGCAGCACGTCGCCGTGGTGGCGCAGCTTAATGACGAGCGCACGGCGGATCGTGAGGGGATCGACGGCATCGGCGAGCATGGCGCGCAGTATAAAAGAAGTCGTGCGTGGAATGCGCGTTAGCGCCGGCTATTTCGTGAGCGCCGTCAAAACCCGCGCCGGTGAAATATCGCGCAGGCATTTGTGATGGCCGAGCGGGCACTCGCGCTCGAAACACGGACTGCATTCGATGCCTAAATAAAGCACCTCAGCTTGGGAACTCATCGGCGGCGTATGACCGGGATCCGAGGAGCCGTAGAGTGCGAGCACATGCCGATCGAGCGCCGCTGCCACGTGCATCAGGCCGGAATCGTTACTGATTACCGCGTTGGTCATCGACAACAGATCGATGGCTTCGGCCAGGGAAGTAACGCCGCCGAGATCGAAGCAACGTCCGTCGGTGGCGGCGTTAATCGCGTGCGTGATCGGCGTATCGCGCCCGGAGCCGAACAACCATACTTCCCAACCTTGTCGAAGCTGGGTGCGCGCGATCTCCGCGAAATATTCCGTCGGCCAGCGTTTCGACGACCCGTATTCCGCGCCCGGGCAAAGTCCCAGCACCGGCGTTCGTGGTAGGTCGTGCCCGAGGTTTTTCAGTGCCCGTGTCGCGTTTTCTTGATTCGCTATTAGGCGCGGCGTTGGCAAGACGGTCGGTAACGTTTCGTTAGGTGCTAACGCCAACGCGACGAATCGATCCACCGTTTTTGGCAGCGCCTGTTTGTCGAGCCTACGTGCATCGTTCAGCAGCCCGTAACGAAATTCCCCGACAAATCCGCTGCGCCGCCTAATCCCGGCGACAGCGGGCACGAGTGCAGACTTGAACGAATTCGGCAGCACGATCGCCCAGTCGTATCCGCGACGACGCAACGCGCGCCCGAGCTCGATGCGTTTACCTAATCCCAACTCGCCATGCGTGATATCGAGCCCGATACCTTCATTCACTTCTGGCATCCGTTGCAGCAACGGCAAGGTCCACGCCGGCGCCACGACGTCGATGACGCATTCGGCATGTCGTTGTTTTAGAAATTTGAATAAGCATTGGGCGAGCACCATGTCGCCAACCCAAGCGGGGCCGATAATGAGAATTTTCACGATGGGCTATATGGAATCATCACAATTCGGTTAGCGTATCATCGGTCGGCATGAGGAACGACCCGCCTGGAGATTTATGAATAGATTTGATTCACGCCGGTTGTCGCTTCTAATTTTTCTGATGATGTTGATCGGTTGCGACATCGCTACCGACGCCGCGAC
>JAHFQD010000443.1 GCA_023266455.1 Candidatus Muproteobacteria bacterium | reverse complement strand
AGTTCTTCCTGCGTGCGCTGCAAGGCTTGCGCGCTTTCGCGTAACTCGCCGAATAGACTCTGGAACTGTCGCAGTACAACCGCCGCCGTGTATACAAGGTTAATCGGCGGTAACGGAACGTAAGCAATGTTCGGCGTGAGTGGAGTGCCGGTACGGAGCGTCGGAAGGTGCGCGTCGGCCGTGTCGATGCGCGCGTGCATCGGCTCGGTGTGGATTGCCGGCGCAGCAGTTCGCGCGAAACGCTGCGGTCGATTGATCGGTGCGGTGGGATCGACGGGCAGTTCGTTGACGACCGAACCTTCGATGCTGGGCGTGCGGAGTTTGACGGACGAATGCGTAGGACGGACATAATCGACGTCTTGGGGACGTTGAAGACGTTGATTGGACGCGGTCTCGCGCCGTGTCAGTTCGGTTATCCATTTGTCGGTCGCGGGGTTGTATTGCATTACCAGGTCCGCGTGGGGCGCGGACGGCGGTTCTTTGGGCGTCGGGTTAATCGAAACCGGGCCACGTTCGGCGTTGACCCAGCGCCGCCCCCATCGTCCTTGGCCGTTTTGCTCGGCGACTTCTACCAGCCAGCCGTCGTCGTCGAAGAAATACCATTCGCCGTCGTTTCCTTGAATCAGTTTTCCGCGGGTATACCAGTGGCCGTCTTCACCTTCGATCAGCCAGCGTCCATCAAGCGAGCGGACCGAGAATAATTCGCGCGATTGTCCGTTGGCGTCCTCGGCGCGCAGCGTAAAGAATTCATCGGTCGGGCGCGGTCCTACGAGGTGTCCGTTATCGTCGACCAAGCGGCCGTTGGCGTCGCGCACGAAGTGGAACTCACCATCGTCGCCGCGCGCGTAATTATTCTCTTTTATCCCCCGCCACTGTTGCCAGAGTTGATGCAGATTTTCTTGCGCGGCGTGTTGCAGTGAGGGCACTATCGAAAGCATTCCGACCAAGATATTGGTAGATAGCTCCCAGCGCTCGGTGTTTGAGAGGTGCTCCCAATTGTTGAGCAACTGTTTCAGTGACTCGTACGACGTATAAATTCCACCGACGATCGCGGTGCGGTTCAAGTACGTCATGGGGCGGATATGAAAAATGTCAGCCAGATGTTCGGAGTACTCTTTTAGCGAGGCTAAGTTCCGTTGTGCGGTCGCGATCGCTGTCGGATTGCCGAGTTCGATCGCTGCGTCGAGCGCGCGTTGTGCATTGATGAGTTTGGTATTCAAGCGCATCAAACTATTGATGATGCCGAGTCCGGTTACCGGCATGCCGGCGACGAGTATGCCCAGGTGAATCCAGTCCTGCATGGTGAGGTTCTGGCCATGGGAGGTTTTGTCTTCCATCTGGTCGAGCTGATGCGCGGCGAAATAAGCCAACGACAGCAGCGCAATAGGAGCACCTGCTACTGGCACCCATGACAGTAACAAACCGCTGATAGCGATGATGGTGTCGAGGTGAGAAACGCGTGTGAAGTGTTCCACTTGCGTCTCGGTGCGACCGGCGATGACTTGCAGCGCTAAGTGACCGTCTTTCATGGAGAACAGATTGTCTTTGGGCATGACCATCTGCACGCCCGGCGGCACGACTTGGTTGTGACGTTGAAAGTCGTTGAAGTCTTGATAGACGCGTTGGTCTGCGCCGACGTAAACCAGCTTGCCGGTGGAGGGATTCCGAACTTCGAAGATCGCGCTGTAAGCGCCTTCGAAGGCAATCGGAATCACGCGCAACTCGGGATTGGGACCACCTTGTTTAAGAATCTGCGCGACAACGTTGTCGCGGATTTTCAACCGGTTGATGACGCTATCCCCCGACAGTTCTAGCGGGTGATAGTAAGCGGCGAGGTTGAAATAAATATCGCTGTGCGTAAGCGTGTAGGCGGCGGCGCTTGCTGAGAGTCCACTGACGTCGATGCCTGGGCGAAAACCATAGTTCGTGGCGGCGGCGACGATATTACCCAATTGAATATCATTGATGATCGACGCAGGTACGGTGCCCAGACTAGCAGCGGTTTGATCGAAATAACCCTGTGTCATCGTTATCGGATCGAGTTGGTACAGCTTGCGATAAGCCTCGATTTGCGCTTCGCGTCCGTCGGGGGTATCGGGAAAATCTTCGAGCCGCTGACCCGGCGGCAGATGCGTTTTGACAAAGACGTCGAACGTGGTCTGGTCCTGCGTCAGATT
>JAHFQD010000107.1 GCA_023266455.1 Candidatus Muproteobacteria bacterium | reverse complement strand
CGAGCGCGACGGCGATGTCGTGCACTTCCTGCGACGACAACACCTGCGACGGTTCGACTTCCCATGTATTAAGTATCTTGCCACGCAGCGGCATCACCGCTTGAAATTCACGATCGCGCGCTTGCTTGGCGGAACCGCCGGCGGAGTCGCCCTCTACCAGAAATAATTCGGTACGCGCCGGATCGGTACTAGTGCAATCGGCGAGTTTGCCAGGCAGCGCCGGACCCGAGGTGATTTTTTTACGCTCGACTTTTTTCGCGGCCTTTAAACGCGCATTCGCCGCCTCGATCGCCAACTGCGCGATACGTTCGGCGTCGGCGACGTGTTGGCTAAGCCAGATGGCGAAAGCGTCTTTAGCGACGCCCCCGACGAAGGCCGCGGCATCGCGCGACGTCAGTCTCTCTTTAGTCTGACCGGAAAACTGCGGATCGCGCATCTTGAACGACAACACGAACGCAACACGGCCCCATATGTCTTCCGGCGTGAGCTTGACGCCGCGCGGCAGCAAATTGCGGAACTCGCAGAACTCGCGCAACGCGTCGGTCAAGCCGGTGCGGAAACCGTTGACATGCGTGCCGTCTTGAATCGTCGGAATCAAATTGACATAACTCTCCATCAGCGGCTGCGCGTCTTCGTCGAGCTGCCAGGTGATGGCCCAATCCACTTCTTCTTCCGTGCCTTTGAAATGACCGAGGAAGGGTTCTTCCGGTAAACGCTCGACGTCCTTGAGCGTGGTCAGCAAATAATCTTTAAGACCGTCTTCGTAGTACCACTCGTCATTGTTCTTGACGTCGGTCTCATCGACGAAGGTGATCTTGAGCCCGGGGCACAATACCGCTTTGGCGCGCATCAAATGCTTCAAACGCGGCACCGCGAACTTGGGAGAATCGAAATACTTCGTGTCCGGCCAGAAACGGATGGTGGTGCCAGTCTGGCGCGCGGGGACGCTGCCGATGGATTTCAACTCTGCGGTCTTCTGACCGTTGGCGAAGGCCATCTTGTATTGCTTGCCGTCGCGTTTGACGAAAGCTTCGAGCTTGCTCGACAGCGCATTCACCACCGATACGCCGACGCCGTGCAGACCGCCGGAGAAGGTGTAGTTCTTGCCGGAAAATTTTCCGCCCGCATGTAGGCGCGTGAGAATCACTTCGACGCCGGAAACTTTTTCGCCTTTGTGTTTGTCGACCGGCATACCGCGGCCGTCGTCGGTAACAGACAACGAGCCGTCTTTGTGCAACACCACGTCGATGGTTTTACAAAAACCGGCGATGGCTTCGTCGACGGCGTTGTCGATTACTTCTTGCGCCAAATGGTTCGGGCGCGTGGTATCGGTGTACATGCCGGGACGGCGGCGCACCGGCTCCAGGCCAGTCAGGACTTCAATCGCGGAAGAATCGTAGGCGCTCATGCTTTTTGTTCGTTCAACATAACGCGCGCGAGTATATCAAGGGGACTGCGATGGCGTGCAAGCGCTGACGGTGCGAACGGCGCGGACCGGCGCGAGCAAGGGTCAGCCGAGGAGATCGGCCACCAACGAATCGCGGATTGGACTCGGTAGCGGATCGACGTCGAAGCGGTACACCGGATGGTCGATGCCGACGCTAAGTACGGCACCATTCTTAGCAGCCGCGATCATGTTCGGCGTCAATTCGAAACGCAGAAAATGCACCGACGAGGTCTTTTCATCGTTCTCGCGTTCGAGATCTTCGTCGGCGATCGCCAATACCGGTTCGCAAGTTGCCACGCGTATCCACACGCATTTCTCCACGCCTTTGAGGTGCGCTAATGCCTGGCGCCGCTGCTCGATGTCGGGATACTCAAGCATGAACGTGGCTTTCCAATTCGTGCCGTCGGGAATCAACGGATTGTAGGCGGCCAATTCTTCCTCGATGCCGCCGAGCTCGAAGATACGTTCGACGCGCAACATCTCTTGCACTTGATAATGCATCGTCAGCCGATCTTCGAAAGACAAACTGGCGTGTGCACCGATGGCGATTTGCCGGTTTTTTTTATGTTTCATCACCATCGCGCGAAATTGCGGACGCATCTGCGCGTATTGTTCGAGCGAGTACAAATCTTCGCGTTTGAGTTTCGACATCGGAACGTTCATGGACTCCATCGTGACCTCTATATTCCGTAAGCGAAGCGCAACAACGACAACGGATGTTCCGGCGTTTTATCTTGCTCCAACCCGTTTTCGATCTGGTGGCCGGCCATCGGGCAATCGCTGCCGTAGTGATCCGCGCCCATAGCCGCGACTCGCGTGGCCACCGGGCGCCCGATTTTCATGGAAATCTCGTGGAATTCGGTCTTTACCGCGTACGTACCGTTATGGCCGGAACAACGTTCGATCGTCTCGATCTGAGTATCGGGCACCAGACTTAATATATCGCGCGTCTTGAGGCCGAGATTTTGGACGCGCAGATGACACGGCACGTGGTAAGCGATTTTACCAAGACGGTTTTTAAAATCGGTCTTCAACAAACCGTGTTTATGGCGTAACCACAGATATTCGAACGGATCGAAAATCGCGTCGCGCACCTTCGCGACCTGAGTGTCCTCTGGAAACATCAGCGGTAATTCTTGCTTGAACATCAGCACACACGACGGCACCGGCGCGATGATGTCGAAGCCTTGATCGACAAGCCGCGCTAATACCGGAATATTTTCTTCTTTGGCGCGCGCAACCGCTTCCAAATCGCCCAGCTCGAGCTTCGGCATGCCGCAGCAGCGTTCCTTTTCCGCCAACATCACGGGCACACCGTTGTGACGCAAGATCGCCATGAGATCTTCGCCGACCTGAGGCTCGTTGTAGTTGCCATAACAAGTCGCGAACAACGCGACGTTGCCGCGCGTACGACCGGCCGTTACCGGCGTCATCACCGCGATGTCATCGTTACGCGCACGCCGACGCAAGGTATCGCTGTGGTACTCGGGCAGTTTGGCGTCGGGATGCACGCCTAATACTTTTTCCATCACCTGGCGTATCGGCTTGGATCGGTTGGCTGCATTGACGGCCTGCGTCACCACTGGAATGCCGGCGAGCATGCCGACGGTATCGGTGCTTGAAAGAATTTTGTCGCGTACGGAGGTTTCACCGTTTTTGAATTTCACCGCCTTGGCGCGCAGCATTAAATGCGGAAAGTCGACGTTCCACGGATGCGGCGGCACATACGGGCACTTGGTCATGTAACACATGTCGCAGAGATAACAATTGTCCACGACCTGCCAGTAAACCTTCTTGTCGACGCTCTCCAGCTCCATCGACGGCGAGGCGTCGATGGCGTCGAACAGCAACGGGAAGGCGTTACATAAAGAAAAACAGCGACGACATCCATGACAAATATCGAAGACGCGTTCGAGTTCTTTTAAAACTGAACCTTGGTCGTAGAACGCCGGATCGCGCCACGCCAGCGGGTGGCGCGTCGGCGCTTCGAGGCTGCCCTCGCGACCGCGCTCGTCGCCGGGAGCGGCCACTTCAAAGTCTCCCGATTATGTCTTTGTCGGAACAAAGTACATAAAATGCGCCCCACTCCGCTCGTCCGGTCATGGTTATTTGCCGAGCGAATCTAAGGCTTTCTGAAAACGATTGGCGTGCGAGCGTTCCGCTTTCGCCAAGGTCTCAAACCAATCGGCGATTTCATCGAAACCTTCTTGGCGCGCGGTCTTGGCCATGCCTGGATACATATCGGTGTACTCGTGCGTCTCGCCGGCGATGGAAGCACGCAAATTTTTCTCCGTGGAACCGATAGGCAAACCGGTCGCCGGATCGCCGACCTGTTCTAAATATTCCAAATGCCCGTGCGCGTGGCCGGTCTCGCCTTCCGCCGTCGAACGGAATACCGCCGAGACGTCGTTATAACCTTCGACGTCCGCCTTGGAAGCAAAATACAGATAGCGTCGATTGGCTTGCGACTCGCCGGCGAAAGCTTGCTTGAGATTCTCCTGCGTCTGCGTTCCTTTAAGGTTCTTCATGGCTGTCTCCTTGGAAATGAACTTATTTAGAATTGTTCTAAATAGCTCGTTTGTCAAGGATAAAACGCTTCAGATCTCAGCCAATCAACGATCCGCCGCTTACGTCGAGGCGCTGACCGGTCACCCACCGGCCATCCGCGGACGCTAGAAACGCCGCGGCGTCGGCCACATCGGCGGGCGTGCCGACTCGCCCCAACGCGGAAATAGACGCCGCATACCGGCGTCCTTGCGGATCGCCGAGCAGGGCGGCGTTCATCTCGGTATCGATAACGCCGGGCGCGAGCGAATTCACCGTAATACCGCGCGCGCCTAACTGTTTAGCGAGCAACAGGCTCAACGTATCGAGCGCGCCTTTAGTCATTGAATACGCCGCCAGCGACGGAAAACCGATGCGGGTTACAGCAGAGGAGATATTAATGATGCGTCCGTTATCGCGAAGCCGAGAAAGCGCGTGCTGCACGACGAAGAACGGCGCCTTCGCGTTCACCGCAAATACAGCGTCGCAGTTTTCTTCGGTCGTTTCGTTGACACCGCCCTGCAGCGCGATGCCGGCGTTGTTGACCAAAATATCGATCTGCGTCGAACCGGTGGCTTGCGACAACGCGTCGTCGACGCCGGCGAACAACTCGCCGATACCGCGCAGGCTGGAGAGATCGGCTTTCACGCTGGCCGCGGTGCCACCGTTGTGTCGAATTTCATTTACTGCTGCGTGCGCCATCTCCACGCGATGGCCGTAATGAATGACCACAAACCCGCCTTCTTCGGCCAAGTGCATCGAAATCGCCCTGCCGATTCCGCGGCCACCGCCAGTGACGAGCGCTACTTTTCCTTCGAGACGTTTACGCATGCGAACCTCGTTATTAAATGATGAGATTCGGGAATATCGCGAAAATATTTTTCGTCAACACTCCGTTTATTGCGTTCGTATCAATGTCTACTTTCGTTCCTTTGCGAGTAACGCTTGTTTGCGCTCGACGCCCCAACGGTAACCCGAAAGTCCGCCATCGCGACGCACCACGCGATGGCAGGGAATCGCGACCGCGATAACATTCGACGCGCACACGCGCGCCACTGCGCGCGCCGCCTGGGGTGCGCCCATACGCTTGGCGATATCCGAATAGCTCACGGTCGAGCCCGGCGGAATTTCGCACAATGCTTGCCAGACGCGTTGTTGAAACGCCGTGCCACGCACATCGAGCTGCAAATCGAACGTCGGTTGCGGCGCTTCGACAAAGCCGATGACCTGCGCCATCCAACGTTCGAATTTCGCATCGCCGCCCACTAGCTCGGCATGCGGAAAGTTATCTTGCAACGCCCGCAACAATCGATCGGGATCGTCGCCAAGCGAAATCGCGCAAATGCCACGTTCGGTGGCCGCGACCAGGATCGAACCGAGCGAACATTCGCCGACGCCGAAGCGAATCCGCTCTCCCACACCGCCCGCACGAAACCGCGTCGGCGTCATGCCGAGCATCGCCGAAGCGTTGGCGTAGAAACGGCCATTAGAATTAAACCCGGCGCGGTAAATCGCTTCCGTCACCGCGACGCCACCGGCGAGCGCAGCACGCACGCGCCCGGCACGATACGCCGTCGCGTACGCCTTGGGCGTGACGCCGGTAAGCTGTTTGAAAACGCGATGAAAATGAAAGCGGCTGATGCCCGCGGCCGCCGCCATGCGATCGAGGTTCGGCGTCGTATCGGCACGCTCGATCAAACGGCATGCCTTTTCCACGGCCGCGACGCGCGCGTCTTCGATCGACGGGCCGTCGGGACGACAACGCTTACATGGACGATATCCGGCGTGCTCGGCGGCATTACACGATAAATAGAAGAAAACGTTCTCGCGCCGCGCACGCCGTGAAGCGCAACTCGGCCGGCAATAGACGCGCGTCGTCTTTACGGCGTAATAGAAAACCCCGTCCGCCGCCGCGTTACGCGCGACGACCGCCGCCCAACGAGCGTCATCGGTCTGAAAAACTGGGCTTTTATGCTTCGTCACCATGCGGATCATGCTAATAATGCCCCCGTAACGCGAATTGTGCGACGACGTCATCCTGCCGGGATAAAAGCTCGAACACACTCCGATTCTTGCTTTCGAACCACGGCGAAATGGTCGAGAAGCCCACCTTCGGTACAGGAACCGGCGCGAAGCGTGTAACGACAAAAAATCGGTGTTTTTTATCGGCTTTTCATCGATCTACGCACGCGCCGTTAGCAGGTTTTATTTTTTACGAAGGGGTAGAACTCGACTATATTTTGAAGGCAACCTACCCAACCACTTAATAAACGGAACGTAAGACCCAGATTCCATGGCAACACCGACCCCGCAAACAGCCAGCGGCTCCAATCTCAGCGGTCTCGCCCTACGGTTGGTTCGCGACAACCTGCTCACGCCGGCTGACGCGGAAAAAATTCAAGCGCAAGCGCAATCTACGAAAACCTCGTTCGTTACGCAGCTCGTCGAAAGCAAAAAGCTCGATGGTTCTACGATTGCCCGGGTCGCGTCGGAAGCCTTCGGAATGCCTTTGTTTCAGATCGCTTCGATCGATTTCGAATTAGCACCGACCAAACTGGTCGACGAAAAAATCATCCGCCGCCATCGGGTACTACCGCTATTCAAGCGCGGCACCCGGCTTTACGTCGCCGTCTCCGATCCGACCAATATCTCAGCCTTAGATGAAATCAAATTCCACACCGGCTTAGGTACAGAAGCCATCCTCGTCGAAGAAGAAAAACTCGCTGCCGCAATCGAAAA
>JAHFQD010000106.1 GCA_023266455.1 Candidatus Muproteobacteria bacterium | reverse complement strand
GCAAGCGTTAGAAGAACAATTAGGACGGCCGATCAAGTTGACGATTCGCATCGGCAAACCACCCAGCGAGACGCCGACGAAAGAGCGGCTGCGTTTGCAGAACGAACGCCAGCAGGACGCGGTGCAATCGCTACAGGAAGATCCCGTCGTGCGCGCGATGCAAGATCGTTTCGGCGCGCGTGTTACTCCCAATTCGATTCGGCCAAAGGCATAACGAGGTAATCATCATGTTGAAAGGCGGACTTGGCAATATCATGAAGCAGGCGCAGGCGATGCAGGAAAACATGCGCAAGGCTCAAGAAGAACTGGCGAAGGTCGAAGTCACCGGCAGCGCTGGTGGCGGCATGGTGATGGTCGTTATGACTTGCCGGCACGACGTACGTCGTGTGACCATCGATCCGTCGTTGATGAAAGATGAAAAAGAAATGGTGGAAGACTTGCTGGCGGCCGCGGTCAACGACGCCGTGCGCAAGATCGAACAGACCACCCAAGAGCGCATGGCTGGTCTGACGGCGGGACTTAACATTCCGGGTTTGAACCTGCCGTTCTAATGAGCTTTACCGAAAACTCGATCCTCGAACAGCTCAAACTCGCACTGCGCCGGCTTCCCGGCGTGGGGCCGAAGAGCGCGCAACGCATGGCGTTTTATCTGTTGGAGCGCGATCGCGACGGCGCACGTCGCATCGCCGAGGCGTTGACCAACGCGCTTGAGCGCATTGTGCATTGCCGCCGTTGCAACAATCTGACTGAATCTGAGTTGTGCCCGATTTGTAGTTCCTCCAAACGAGACCGTTCGCTGTTGTGCATCGTCGAGTCACCGTCCGATTTAGTCTCGCTGGAACAATCGGGTGTTTATCTGGGACTTTATTTCGTGTTGATGGGACGTTTATCGCCGCTTGACGGCGTCGGACCGGACGAGATCGGCGTGCCGCGCATCGAGAAGTTGTTGGCCGAAGGCGAAATTAAAGAAGTGGTACTGGCGACGAATCTGACCATGGAAGGCGAAGCCACGGCGCATTACTTATCCGATTTGATTCGCGCCCGCGGTATCCGCGCTACACGCATTGCTTACGGCGTGCCCATCGGCGGTGAACTTGAATACACCGATCGCAACACGCTGGCGCGCGCGTTAACCGGTCGACGCGATACTTAGTTTTCTCCCCGCGGTAACGCGTCGTTAATCGACGCGATCAAATCGATTTCCACCGACGCGTTTTTTGGTAGCTGGTATACGCCTACCGACGTTCGCGTGTGCCCGCCGTCTGGCGCGAAAATCGAATATAAAATATCCGACGCCGCATCCGCGACTTCGCTTTGTTGGGTGAAGTCTGCAGCGCTTTGCACGTAGACGGTGACGCGCAAGATTTTTTTCACGCGTTCCAGGCTTCCCAACGTTTGCCGTAACGCCGCAATCGTGCGCAGGATGCAAATTTGCGCGGCGCGTTTGGCATTCTCCAACGTGGTCGTTTCGCCGACGCGTCCGGTGACGGCGATGGCGCCTTGGATGCGTGGAATCATACCGCTGATGTAGAGCGTATTCTGATTTTCGACGGCGACGTCGTAATTTGCACCGCCGCGAATGTCGTCTTCGAAGTGGATATCTAGGCGGTCGGTCGTTTCGTTGAATAAGATGTTTCTGGATTTACTCACGATAAAGTTAAACGCCGCGTCGTTGTTCGAGCACCAACTTTATCGCGAGCGCGCCGAGAACAAAACCCATGACATAGCGTTGCAGCGCCAGCCAGAATGGGTTGCGCGCGAACCAAGAAGCGATGTGCGCGGCCGACAGCGTAATTGCGAGGTTGACCGTAAAACTCACAGCGATCTGGGTGAAGCCCAACGTGATGCTTTGGAGAAAAACCGAACCGCGTTCGACGACGATGAATTGCGGAAAGATCGATAAATAAAATACCGCCACCTTCGGATTGAGTAAATTCGTCAAGAAGCCCATGAGGAGCAATTTGCGCGGCGAATCGGGCGGCAGCGTTTTAGGTTCGAACGGCGAGCGTGCGCCCGGTTTCACCGCTTGCCAGGCGAGCCACAGCAAATACAACGCGCCTACGTATTTCAATACTTCGTAAGCCAAGGGCACCGCCAGAAAAAGCGCCGATAAACCGATGGCAGCGGCGAACATGTGCACTAGAAAACCCGCGACCACGCCGAACAGCGAGATTACGCCCGCGCTCCGTCCCTGACACAACGAGCGAGAGATAAGGTAAATCATGTTCGGACCCGGCGTCAGCACCAATAAGAACGCGGCGGCGGTGAACAGAAGTAAATCCGGTAGCGGAATCATCGCGGACTATTTTTCTCCGTCAGTGCATTGGCCTTGGCGGCACAGATAAAATCGTTGTCCGACAAACCGTCGATCGCGTGTGTGCTGTAGCGAACCTTGCAGCGGTCGTAGCCGACTTCCAGATCGGGATGGTGATCTTCGCGGTGAGAAATCCAGGCGAGGGCGTTCACGAATGCCATGGTCTCGTGGTAGTTCTTGAAGCGGAATTCGCGCTCGATTTCGGTGGCCGATTCGTTCAGCGACCAACCGGGAATTTGCGGTAACAGCGTTTGCGCCTGCCGACGTTCAAGTGCGGCGATGCCGCCTTCGCAAGGTTTGCAGGAGCGGGTGCTTAAGTCGCTCATCGCGGTGACCTCGTTAAAATTTGTAAAACGTTTCGTTCAGATACTTCACCAAGTCGCGCTGGTTCGTGTCGGAAATATTTTGCTGCGTCATGTGGGCGCAGCCGTTAATTTGATTTCGTAACGCTTCCAGTGAATTCACGCGACGTTCCTTGCGCGTATAAACGCCGGCGTCATGACAACTCCGGCAACTGGCGTCATAAAGACGTTTTCCTTGTGTGGCGTCGCCGGGCAAGGCCGCTTGCGCAGACAAACCGATCGATCCTATGAAGGCTAAGACAAGAATTCTACTAGCGAGGTTCAATCAAGGTTTCCCGAGTAGACGCGTAATGCGACGCAGCGCCGGTGGGTGCGAATCGTAGAACGCCGAGTACACCGGATCCGGTGTCAGCGTGGCGGCGTTATCGCGGTAAAGCTTGACCAAGGCGCTGACCAGGGCTTTCGCTGACGTGGTCGTGGCGGCGTAGCGATCGGCTTCGTATTCATGTGTGCGCGAGCGCCAAGCGAAAATCGGTTGCAGAAAGAAAGTGAAAACCGGGCTGGTCATGATGAACAGGATCAACGCCGCGTGCGTCGACGGCTGAGACATGCCGAGGCCGGTGTAGAACCATTGTTGCGTCGCGAGCCAGCCGAGTAACGCTAAACCAAGAAGCCCGGAGGCGAACATTGCGATCATGCGTTTGACGACATGCGCTAATTTAAAATGGCCGAGTTCGTGCGCCAATACCGCTTCGATCTCGCGCGGCGTTAACGTCTTCAACAGCGTGTCGAAGAACACGATGCGTTTAGACCGACCCAAGCCGGTGAAATAAGCGTTGCCGTGAGAAGTGCGACGCGAGCTGTCGATGACGTAAATACCGCGCGCGCGGAAGCCAGTGCGTTTGAGCAGGGTTTGAATGCGTTGACGTAAACGCGGCGAGGCGAGCGGGGTGAAGCGGTTGAACATCGGCGCGATCCACGCGGGATACGCCCATACCATTAATAGACTCACCGACATCCATAGCAACCAAACGCCGAGCCACCACAAGTCGCCGGCCACGTTCATCAACCACAAGGCCGCGGTCACGACTGGGATACCAACGATGAGGAACAATACGAGTCTGCGTACCAAATCGGCGACAAACATGCTCAAGGTGATGCGGTTGAATCCGAACCGCGTTTCAACACGGAAGGTTTTGTAAAGCGTCAACGGAATTTCGAGGACCGCGCCGATCGTAAAAACGGACAAGGTAAATAAGATGCCGACGATGAGCGAAGACCAACCGGTCGCGCGCCAAGCATGGTCGAACAACTCAAGTCCGCCGCCGGCGGTCCAAAACAAGATGATGAAAGTGCCATAAACCGCTTCGACCATGCCGAAACGCGTGCGCATGGCAGTGTAATCGGCCGCACGGCGATGCGTTTTCAAGGGGATCTGTCCGCGGAAGGGAGCCGGGACGGCGCGGCGGCGGCGCAGAACGTGTTTCAAGTGCCGCGCGGCGAGCCAAAGTTCGGTGAATGTAGACAGCGCTAGTAATACTAAAAACAGCGTCATGAAGCCATTCATATCACTCGATGGTATCATCGCGCACCTTTCCGTACCTCAAAGAAAAAACCGGAGACCGGCATGGCCCAACATCAAAACGGCGCTCAGCTAAAGAACGCGCTTGTTTGGATAGATTTAGAAATGACCGGGTTGAGTCCCGAAAACGATCGCATAATCGAAATCGCTACGATCGTTACGGATAACGAATTAAGTATAGTCGCTGAAGGCCCGGTGCTCGCGCTGCGCCAATCTGAATCGGTGTTGTCGACGATGGATGATTGGAATCAGCGTACGCATAAAGCCACGGGCTTGATCGAGCGCGTGCGCGCTTCCCAAATCGACGACGGCACTGCCGAACGCCAAACCTTGGAATTTATTCAGCAATATGTCGGCAAGAATAAATCGCCGATGTGTGGCAATAGCATTTGTCAGGACCGGCGTTTTTTGGCGCGTTATATGCCGACGTTGGAGGCGTGGTTTCATTATCGGAACCTAGACGTCAGTACATTAAAAGAATTAGTCGCGCGCTGGAAACCGTCGATTGCCGATGGCTTTCAAAAGAAAGGTAGCCACAAAGCGTTGGACGATATCCGCGAATCGATCGAAGAGTTGAGATATTACCGCGAACACTTCATCGCGAAGTGATTCAAGTCCGCGCGTTGTGACGCGCCAACGCCCAGCGCACGTGCTCGCGCACTAATTCGGAAGGATGCTCCGCGCGCGTTTTTAGCACGGCGACGACATCGTCATGATGCGGCGCGTTGCCGAGCGCGACGGCGACATTACGCAACCACTGTTCGTGACCGATGCGCCGCATCGCCGAGCCTTCGGTACGTTTTAAAAATTCCGCTTCGCTCCAGGAAAACAATTCGACTAACGTCGTCGCGTCTAAACCGTGACGTGTGCCGAAATCCGGTTCCGCCGTTAGACGTGCGAAGCGATTCCACGGACACACGAGTTGGCAATCGTCGCAGCCGTAGATGCGATTGCCGATGAGCGCGCGGAATTCTTCGGGGATGGAACCTTTGAGTTCGATCGTCAAATATGAAATGCAGCGACGTGCGTCGAGTTGATAAGGCGCGACGATGGCCTGCGTCGGGCAAACGTCGATACAACTGCGGCACGTACCGCAATGCTCGGCCACCGGCTCGTCGATCGGCAGCGGTAAGTTGGTGTAGATCTCACCGAGAAAAAACCAGGAGCCGGCGTTGCGCGACAGCACGTTCGTATGTTTCCCAATCCAACCAAGACCGGCTTTTTGCGCCAGCGCTTTTTCTAGAACGGGAGCACTGTCGGTGAAAACGCGATAACCGAAATCGCCGATCTCGCGCTTAATGCGATCGGCGAGTCGTTGTAAGCGTGCGCGCAGAACTTTGTGGTAGTCGCGTCCCAACGCGTAACGCGAAACGTAACCGAGCGTAGGATCGTTGAGCACCGTTTCGGGATCGGCGCCCGAGGGCAAATAATCCATGCGCACGCAGATGACGCGCACGGTTCCGGGAATGAGTTCCGCCGGTCGCGTGCGGCGTGTGCCGTGCGCGGCCATGTAAGCCATTTCGCCATGCCGTCCTTGCTCGAGCCAATTGAGCAAATGCGTTTCCGCTTCTTCAAGTTCGATATCGGTAATGCCAATCTCCTGGAAGCCGAGTTCACGGCTCCAGCGTTTGATGGATTGGGCTAATCCGACGAAGTCGGGAGGCGAGACGGCGGCGAGCGACATAGTGCGTAGTTTAGGGGTAGGGGTCTGACTGATCTATGGGGAACCGAGGGGGTACCGGGCTACACTTGCGGCATGAAAGTCCAAGACACCTTATATAGCGCGGCGCAGGTGCGCGAACTCGATCGTCGGGCGATCCACGAGCAGGGCATCGCCAGCGGCGAATTAATGGCGCGCGCCGGGGCGGCGGTGTATTTGGCGTTGCGGGCGCGTTATCCGCGCGCGCGCCGTCTCGCGGTGGTGTGTGGACCGGGTAATAACGGCGGCGATGGTTATGTCGTCGCTCGACTGGCGAAGCAAGATGGATTGGAGCCGACGGTTTATGCGCTCGGCGATCCGGCGCGCGCGAGCGCCGAAGCGGCGGCGGCGCGTCGTCACGCGGTCGCTGCGGGTGTGACAGTTCAGCCATTCGGCGCGCCGCCGTTGCGCACGGATGTGATTGTCGATGCTTTGCTCGGCATCGGTCTCGAACGCGCGGTGCAGAATGAATGGCGCGCCGCGATCGATGCGATGAATCAAAGCGGCGCGCCGATCGTGGCCGTCGACATCCCCTCGGGACTGCACGCCGACAGCGGCGCGGTGATGGGCACGGCGGTACGCGCGCACGTCAGCGTTTGTTTCATCGGATACAAAATCGGGTTGTTCACCGGCGCCGGCCGAGAACAGGCGGGAGAAATTTTGTTCGATGATCTTGGCGTGCCGCGAGAGGCTTATCGAGACGTCGTGCCGCTGGCGCGACGAATAACGTTGGACGATTTGGGCGGTCTCGTGCCTCGGCGTGTACGCGATGCGCATAAAGGATTATTCGGACAAGTTCTGGTTGTTGGCGGGGGGCGCGGCATGATCGGCGCCGCACGGCTT
>JAHFQD010000442.1 GCA_023266455.1 Candidatus Muproteobacteria bacterium | reverse complement strand
GGATGGCAGCAAAAAAGAAGTCAAAAAAAGCGAAGAAAACCAAAAAAACCAAATCGCCAGTCAAGAAAAAGAAAGCCGCGGCGAAAAAAGTAAAAGCGAAAAAGAAAAAATCCGCACCGCGCAAAGCCGCTAAAAAAGCGCGCTCCAAGGCGACGCCGAAAAAAAAGAAACCGACGACACCGATGGCGGCGCCGATCTCCGCGATTCCGGCGGGCGAAGAGCGCATCGGCATCGTGACGCATTACTTTAATCACTTGTCGGTGGCGATTATCCAATTGGAAACCAGCGGGTTGCGCACGGGCGACAAAGTGCATGTCAAAGGACATACGAGCGATTTCTATCAGGTGATCGAATCGATGGAAGTGGATCACGTCCACGTCGACGCGGTGCAACCGGGCGCTTCGTTCGGTTTGCGCGTGAAAGACCACGCGCGCGAACACGACATTGTTTATATAGTCACCAAGCCTTAATCGGCGACGGCACAAAAAAAGGCGGGCTCGCGTTACGCGGCCCGCCTTTTTTTATATCCGCGAATTACTTCATCGCCGCTTGCATGAACGCGAGCATCTCGCTCCACGATTTCTTATCGGCGTCGGCGTTGTATTCGATCGGCAGATTGAATTTCTTGCCGAGTTCCGTCGCCTGCGGATTGGTATAGCCGTGCTTCGCGCCGGGATAGGTGATGACCTTGTAATCCACACCGGCGTCTTTCATTTCTTTATTGAACACCGCGATCGACGCGCCGTCGATCATCGGATCCGCTTCCCCGGTTTGCGATAACACCTTGGCTTTCACCTTGCCGCGTTGCGCCGGTTGTTGTGTCGCCAAGGCGCCGTGGAAACTGGCGACAGCGCGCAGGTCTTCGCCGGTGCGCGCCATGTTGAGCACCACGCTGCCGCCGAAGCAGTAACCGATGGCGCCGATGCGCTTGGTGTCGACGCGCGCTTGGCTTTCTAAGAACTTACGCGCCGCGCCGAAGCGTTCTTGCGCCAATGGAAAATTCTTCGAGACTTCCCCGGCGAACTTGCCGGCGTCTTGTGGATGATTGGCAAGCTTGCCGTCACCGAACATGTCCACCGCAAGCGCGACGTAACCAGCTTCGGCCAACTTACGCGCACTGTTGCGCGCATGTTCGTTGTGACCCCACCATTCGTGCACGACGAGTATGCCAGGCCGTTTCTCTTTGACCGCGTCGTCATACGTCAGATAACCCTTGAACACCGTCGTGCCACTCTTGTACTCGACCGGCTGCCCGACAACCGCCGCCCAAGCCGAGTTCATCGCCAACGCCGTGAACGCCAAGAAAACCGCCGCTAGAAAACGTCGCATGAAAAATCTCCTCCGGTGAATCGTCTATTTATTCCATCGCGGGAACCCGCGTCGGCAGAGCCTACTGCCGATGCCTGCGCGGGGTCAAACCACGCGGCGAGATATAATGGCGCGCATGACATCGCGGTAAAATAATCCATCCATGACGAAAACTCCTTACGAACATCTCGGCGGCGAAACCGGCGTGCGCACGTTGGTAGACCGCTTTTACGACTTGATGGAATCACTGCCCGAAGCCGAGGAAATACGCGCGCTGCATCCGGAAATGTTGTCCAGCTCGCGCGACAAGCTGTTCAAATTTCTCTCCGGCTGGCTCGGCGGCCCGCCGTTGTACATGCAGGAATACGGGCACCCCATGCTGCGCGCGCGCCATCTACCCTTCCCCATCAGCGAGTCCGAGCGCGATGCCTGGATGCTGTGCATGACGCGCGCGCTCGAGGGAGCCGATATCGATTCCCTGCTACGACAGCAATTATTGGCGTCGTTCCTACGTACCGCCGACCACATGCGCAATCGATAGCGCTATTCCTGCACGATATATAGTGCTTTAGTTCGCAGGGTCTTTCATAAACCGGTTGGACGCCGCTCCCCGACGGGAGTACCGTAAACGGTCTGCCGCGACGGAAAACGCGGCTTTCACCTACCCGGTATATGGAGGATCTTTATGATGCAAATCGAACACGTCATGACCCCAGGCCTCGAGTTCATCGATCCGAATGCTTCCATTCAAGACGCGGCCTGCAAGATGCGCGATCTCAACATCGGCTGTCTCACGGTGATAGACGACGGCGACCTGGTGGGCATGATTACCGACCGCGACATTTGTTGTCGCGTCGTGGGCGAAGGTCTGAATGCGGCGACGA
>JAHFQD010000441.1 GCA_023266455.1 Candidatus Muproteobacteria bacterium | reverse complement strand
ATATTGGCGTATGAAATTTCTCAGGTGGGAAACAAAACCGAAAACGCGCCCGAGAATTCGCCAGAGCAGCCCTTGGCCACCGCCGCCGAACTGCAGGGGTTATACGAACATTTGGAAACGGTGCTGATCGAAACAGGTTTTCTCGATCCCGCGAATCCGCGTCTACTGATGCGTCGTTTGACTCGTCTATTCGGTCGCGCGCAATTGGATCGCAACGAGATGAATATTCTTCGTGGCATACTTACATCTGTGCAGCGGCGCTATCCGCATCGCGATCGTTGAGCGTAACTGATATCGTGGAATGACCATGTTCAAATCGTTTCGGGAATATATAGAAAGTATCTTTCAGCGTGATCCGGCAGCGCGCACCACGATCGAGGTGCTGACGTTATATCCCGGCGTGCACGCGCTTTTCTTACATCGAATTTCGCATCGCCTATGGTGCTGGCGTTTGAAATGGCTGGCGCGCTGGTTGTCGCAATTCGGTCGTTGGTTCACCGGCATTGAAATTCACCCAGGCGCGAGAATCGGTAAGCGGTTTTTTATCGACCATGGCATGGGCGTCGTGATCGGTGAAACAGCTGAGATCGGCGACGATTGCACGCTTTATCACGGCGTCACGCTCGGCGGCACCGCTTGGCATAAAGTAAAACGCCACCCGACGTTGGGGAACAACGTTGTCGTTGGCGCCGGCGCTAAAATTCTGGGGCCAATCCATATTGGCGATAACGCGCGTATCGGCTCCAACTCGGTGGTGATTAAAGCGGTGCCGGAGGATGTGACGGTCGTTGGTATCCCGGCGCGCGTGGTGACGAAGATCGTCGAGAGCAAAATGCAACAGCGCGAGGCGATGGCGCGCAAGATCGGTTTCGATGCCTACGGCCAGACCCAAGAAGCCCAAGATCCGGTGGCCCATGCGGTGAACTGCATGTTGGACCATATGCATCTAATGGATCAAAAGATGAAAGGGCTCGCGGAGTCCCTTGAACGCGCCGGTATCCGCGTTAACTTGGAATTGCCGCAACTTGAGGTGGAAAATCTTGAAAATGACGGGGTTTCAACCATAACGGACGGAAAATCACCCAAGCGTTAAAGTTGACTAAAGCCGTCAGGAATGTAGAATTACGGGATCTGACACAGGTGTAAAGTCATGAAACTGACGACGAAAGGACGCTACGCAGTTACCGCGATGCTCGATTTAGCGCTGCATTTCGATAAAGGCGCTGTCACCTTGGCTGACATCGCACGTCGCCAAGGAATTTCCTTATCGTACCTCGAGCAATTGTTTGCTAAGTTGCGCCGCGGCGGGTTGGTCGACAGCGTGCGCGGTCCGGGTGGTGGTTACAACCTGGCGGTACCACCGTCGAAAATCACGGTCGCCGAAATCATTGTCGCGATTAACGAAAATATCGACGCTACTCGTTGCGGCGGCGAAAAAAATTGCCATGGCGATCAAGCTTGTCTGACGCATCAGCTGTGGGAAGATTTGAGCGTCCGTATCTATGAATTTTTGCACGGAATCACGCTCGCCGACCTCGTTTCAAAACCGCAGGTTCAGCAAGTCGCGTCGCGCCAAGAAAGCCGCGTGCCGGCAACGATTACTCGTTGAAGCAACACGGATAGTGCGGCGTTTATTTTTATAAAAGAGTTCGTTTCGGGGAGTTCATGAAGCAACCCATATATCTCGATTATGCGGCGACCACGCCGGTCGATCCGCGCATCGCGCAGAAGATGTACGAGTGCCTGATGCTGGATGGAAATTTCGGCAACCCGGCGTCGCGTTCGCACGTGTTCGGTTGGAAAGCGGAAGAAGCGGTGGAAGAGGCACGCTCGCACGTCGCGGCGTTGATCAACGCCGATCCGAAAGAAATCGTGTGGACCTCCGGCGCTACGGAATCCGACAATCTGGCGATCAAAGGCGTCGCGCATTTCTACGGCAAGAAGGGCAAGCACATCATCACGTCTAAGATCGAGCACAAGGCGGTGCTCGACACGTGTCGCCAATTAGAACGCGAAGATTTCGAAGTGACGTATCTCGATCCGGAAACGAACGGTTTGATCGATCTCACGAAACTGCAGGCCGCGATTCGCCCCGACACGATTCTCGTGTCGATCATGCACGTCAATAACGAAATTGGCACGATCCAAGACATCGCAGCGATCGGTAAACTCACGCGCGAGAAAGGTATTTTGTTTCAT
>JAHFQD010000105.1 GCA_023266455.1 Candidatus Muproteobacteria bacterium | reverse complement strand
GTCGCGACCGGCTTTTAGCATCAACCCATAAGAGAGATTATTAATATCTTCCGAGGTGCAGGCGAAGTGGATGAATTCCGCGGCGCGCACCAGCTCCGGATTGCCTTTAGTTTTTTCCTTTAAAAAATACTCGACGGCTTTGACGTCGTGATTCGTCGTCGCTTCGATTTCTTTCACGCGTGCGGCGTCGTTCTCCCCGAACCCAGCAATCAGATCGTCGAGTTGCTTGCGCGTCGCGCTCGAGAACGGTGGCACCTCGGCAACGCCGGCGCAATCGGCGAGTGCAATCAACCAACGCACCTCGACTTGAACGCGTAACCGGATCAACCCGTATTCGCTGAACAACGGACGCAGCGCCGCGACTTTATTGGCGTAACGACCGTCGAGCGGAGAAAGGGCGGTGAGGGGAGAAAGCGACAACGCGGGTGACGTCGGTTTATTCATAGGGATGCGATTCTACCAGATGACGTTCAACGCGCGACAGCGATCGGCGTGGATTGTTCGAACGGCAACGCCTGTTCGATGACACCCCCACCGAGGCATTCATCGCCATCATAAAACACGACTGATTGACCTGGCGTCACCGCGCGTTGTGGCGCATCGAATTCGACGACGAGGTTACCGCCATCTTGGCGAACGACGCAGGCTTGATCTGGTTGTCGATAGCGTGTCTTGGCGTTCAACCGTCGTGTCGTCGGCTCGCCGCCGATCCAGTGCAATTGCGCGGCGACCAAACCGCGGCTGTAAAGCGCGCGATGATGTTCGCCCTGCGCGACGAGCAGGACATTGCGTTCAATATCTTTGCCGACGACGTACCAAGGTTCGCCTGGCCCACCGATGCCTAAACCTTGGCGTTGGCCGATGGTGTAATAAGCAACACCATCGTGTTCACCTTTATGTTCTCCCTCGACGCTGCGAATTTCTCCGCGTTGCGCGGGTAAGTAACGACTGAGGAACGATTTGAAATCGCGCTCGCCGATAAAGCAGATGCCGGTGGAATCTTTGCGGTCATGATTAGCCAAGTCCGCGTCCTGCGCGAGACGGCGCACTTCCGTCTTCGGTAAATCGCCGACAGGAAACAGGGCGCGTGCCAATTCTGGTTGACCGAGAGCGTGTAGAAAATAACTTTGGTCTTTGGCGGGATCGAGACCTTTTAACAATCGATGGCGCCCGTCGACCTTGTCGACACGCGCGTAATGGCCGGTGGCGATGTATTCACCGCCAAGTGTCAGCGCGTGATCGAGGAAACTTTTGAATTTTATCTCGCGATTACACAGTACGTCCGGATTCGGCGTACGTCCGGCGCGATGCTCCGCCAGGAAAGATTCGAATACGTGATCCCAGTATTCGGTAGCGAAATTAACCGTCCGCAACTCGATGCCGATGCGATCGCACGCCGCTTGCGCTGCTTTGACATCCTCGGCGGCGCTGCAATGCTCGGCGGTGTCGTCTTCTTCCCAATTTTTCATGAACAAGCCGACGACGTCGTGCCCCGCGCGTTTGAGTAACAGCGCGCTAACGGAAGAATCGACGCCACCTGAGATACCGACCACGATTTTCACGGTTATCGCTCCACCGCCACACCGAGATCTTTGAGCAACGCCAATGGATAACGTTGCCCAGATAAGTAATCGTTCAAACACTGTTCGATCAATGGACTGCGATGCCGCGAATGCGCGGCGCGAATTTCTTCGGCCGTCAACCAAACCGCGCGCACGATGCCGTCGTCCAGGGTGCGCGCCGGTTCGTGATTGAACGCGCGACCGATGAAAGCGAAACGCACATAAGTCGTTTTCTTATTCGGATGCACCCAACGGTAAACGCCGAGCAGCGCCTGCGGTTCGAAATGCCACGCCGTTTCTTCCAACGTCTCCCGGGCAACAGCGTTGAGTAACGATTCGCCTTCGTCGAGATGTCCTGCGGGTTGATTGAGCACGACTTGGCCTTCGGCCTCTTCTTCGACAAGAAGAAAACGGCCGTCCCGTTCGGCGATGGCCGCGACGACAACATTGGGTTTCCAAATCATGACGCTGAATTTTATCGCAGAGGAGAGGGGTCTCGTAGTGTTTCTCGAGGTGATCCGTTTCTATTCTATAAAAAGCGGTAAACTTCGCCATGGCCAGCCGGCCGTCGATCTCAAGGAGCATGCATGAAAACGCTGCCTGCGGGTGTAGCGGTGACCGCCCTCGTTACTCCAGAGTTTGGGCACATCCTGACGCCGGAAGCGCTGGCCTTCTTGGCGAAATTGCACCGGGCGTTCGACGAACGCCGCCAAGCGCTGCTTGCCCGACGTATCGAACGGCAACAAGAACTCGATGCCGGTAAGCGTCCGGATTTTCTTGCTGAGACAAAAAACGTACGCGACGGCCAATGGAAGATCGCGGCGATCCCCCAAGACTTTCAACATCGGCGCGTAGAAATCACCGGGCCGGTTGAACGCAAGATGATTATCAATGCGCTCAATTCGGGCGCCGATTGCTACATGGCGGACTTCGAAGATTCGAACACCCCGACGTGGAGCAACCAGATTACCGGCCAGATCAATCTGCGTGATGCGGTGCGACGCAACATTTCTTTGGAGTCGGGCGGTAAACAGTACAAGTTAAACGACAAAACTGCGACGCTGATCGTACGTCCGCGCGGGTGGCATCTCGACGAAAAACATATACGTATTGACGACAAGCGCATGTCGGGCGGTATTTTCGATTTCGCGCTGTACATGTTTCACAACGCGCATGAATTGGTAAATCGCGGCATCGGCGCGTATTTTTATTTGCCGAAAATGGAATCGCATTTAGAAGCGCGTTTATGGAACGACGTATTTGTTATGGCGCAGAACGAACTCGGCGTTCCACAAGGTACGGTCAAAGCGACCGTGCTGATCGAAACCATTCTTGCCGCCTTCGAGATGGAAGAAATTCTGTACGAATTGCGCGAACATTCTGCTGGTCTCAATGCCGGTCGTTGGGATTACATTTTTTCTTGCATCAAAAAATTCCGCACCGATAAGAATTTTTGCCTCGCCAATCGCGGCTTGATCAATATGACGGTGCCTTTCATGCGCGCCTACGGGCTACTGCTATTGAAAATCTGCCATAAACGCGGCGCGCCCGCGGTCGGCGGCATGAGCGCGTTGATACCGATTAAGAATGATGCGATTGCAAATGAGAAAGCGCTCGCCGGCGTGCGTTCAGACAAAGCGCGCGACGCTGCCGACGGCTACGACGGTGGTTGGGTGGCGCATCCGGGTCTGGTGCCGCTGGCGCTGGAGGAATTCAAGAAAGCGCTGGGCGATAAACCAAATCAAATCGGCAAGCAACGCGACGATGTGAAAGTCGGTGCCGCCGATTTACTCAATTTTCAACCGGAGCAGCCGATCACGGAAATCGGCCTACGTCTGAATATCGAGGTGGGTATCCAATATCTCGGCGCGTGGCTCATCGGCAACGGCTGCGTGCCGATTCACAATTTGATGGAAGACGCCGCTACCGTCGAGATTTCGCGTTCGCAAGTCTGGCAATGGATTCACAGTCCAAAAGGGAAACTAGACGATGGCCGTAAGGTCACGGCAGAAATGGTGCGTCTCATGATCCCCGATGCGCTCAACGTCATTCGAAAAGAACACGGTGAAGAGGTTTTCAACCGCATGCCGTACGCGCAAGCTGCCATGATCTTCGAAGAGATGGCGACGTCTGAACATTTCGTCGAATTCTTAACGCTGCCGCTGTACGAGAAACTCGATTGATTCGTATACTTCGGGGCAGCGAACTCTTCGACCGTCTTTCAGCATAAGGACAACGTATGAAGTACGAAAAAATTCAGGTGCCGACCATCGGTAAAGCGATCGCCGTCAATGCGGATAATTCGCTGAGTGTTCCTGATTTTCCCCTCATTCCTTTTGTGGAAGGGGACGGCATCGGTTTCGATATTACGCCGGTGATGCAAAAGGTCGTCGACGCCGCGGTTCAACGCGCTTACAACGGCAAACGCGGCATTGTTTGGATGGAAGTCTTCGCCGGCGAGAAGGCGCAGAAAATGTATGGCCAGAATTTTCCATTACCTGAAGAAACGCTGGACGCGTTAAAGCGTTATGTGGTGTCGATTAAGGGACCGCTTGGTACACCGATCGGTGGTGGTATTCGTTCGCTCAACGTCGCCATCCGGCAAGTGCTCGATCTGTACGCTTGCGTGCGGCCGATTCGATATTTCCCTGGCACTGAAACGCCGATGAAAGATCCGTCGAAGACGAGCATGATTATCTTTCGCGAGAACACCGAAGACATTTACGCCGGCATCGAATGGCCGGCGGAATCGGCACAGGCAAAGAAGGTTATCGACTTTTTACAAAAAGAAATGGGCGTAAGCCAAATCCGTTTTCCGAATACGTCGGCAATCGGCATCAAACCGGTATCGCGCGAAGGTTCGGAACGCTTAATCCGTAAAGCACTGCGCTACGCCGTCGACAACGATCGCAGCTCGGTGACCTTGGTGCACAAAGGCAACATCATGAAGTACACCGAAGGTGGCTTTCGTATATGGGGATATGAGTTGGCGCAGGAAGAATTCCGAGCGCAATTGATCGACGAGGGTCCGTGGTGCCGATTTAAGAATCCGAAGACCGGTAAGGAAATCGTGGTTAAGGACGTGATTGCGGATAATTTCTTACAGCAGATTTTACTGCGACCCGAAGACTACGACGTGATCGCCACGCTCAACTTAAACGGCGACTACATCTCCGACGCGCTCGCGGCGCAGGTCGGCGGCATCGGTATCGCACCAGGCGCGAATATCGCCGATGCGGTTGGATGCTTCGAAGCCACGCATGGTACCGCACCGAAGTACGCCGGTAAGAATCAAGTCAATCCAGGTTCCATCATTCTCTCCGCCGAGATGATGGTGCGTTACTTGGGATGGAAGGAAGCAGCCGATTTAATGATGAAGGGCGTTGCAGGGGCGATCGCTGCTAAACAAGTGACTTACGATCTCGCGCGTGCACATGCGGGCGTTGCGCCACTGTCGACGTCCGACTTCGGTCACGCGGTCGTCAAATATATGTAGATAAAGAAAACCCGGCGGCAGGCCGGGTTGGCAAGCTGATGGTGATTGACGCCAGCTATTTGGATAGCGAGCGAATTTTCGAAGCTTGAGGGCCTTTAGGACCTTGCTGAACTTCGAACTCCACCGATTGACCCTCTTTTAATGTTTTGTAGCCATCCATTTCGATGGCGGAGTAGTGCGCGAACACATCGTCTCCACCGTCGTTGGGCGTAATAAATCCATAACCCTTGCTAGCGTTGAACCACTTCACCTTTCCAGTTGCCATACCCCATCCTCCTGCCGCGGCGATGCCGCTTGTTGCGATGATGAAGCCTGCCACTGCGACGGCAGGCGTGAACCATCTTCCTCCGCTGATTTCTGCTAAGTCAAGCGGAGCAAAGAGCCTCGTAACTGCCGGTTTTTACACAAATTCCGTGCCATCTGTAAGTAGCTATTGAATTCTCAATCCAACCTCGCACAATGTAATGGTAGACCGTTTTTTGTACTCAGGTGACCCCCTCGATGAGTGATAAGCAATCGCAATATTTAGAAGGACCGGTCGTTCAAGAAGCTAACCCCAAGCTTCAAAAACCGCCCTTTTATAAAGTTATTTTATTGAATGATGACTACACGCCGATGGACTTCGTGGTCGTCATTCTGCAACGTTTCTTCCATAAGAATAGGGAAGAGGCGACGCACATCATGTTGCATGTCCATCAGAAAGGAATCGGAATCTGCGGTCTGTTCACCCGGGAGGTTGCGGAGACAAAAGTGCGGCAGGTGCTTGATTTTTCCCAGGAGCATCGACATCCACTTAAGTGCACCATGGAACCGGAATGATTCTTGTATGTACTAATATGAAAGGGGCGGATCCCTGGAGCCACGAACTATGTTGTCACAGGAGCTTGAGTTTTCTTTAAACAACGCCTTCCAGCGCGCGCGCGAAAAGCGGCACGAGTTTATTACTGTCGAGCATCTACTCGCGGCGCTTCTGGATAATCCTTCCGCTGCCCGCGTGTTACGCGCTTGCGGCGGGAATATCGAAGAACTTCGGCGACAGCTGAATACCTTCCTCGATGAAAACGTGCCCAAACTTCCTTCGGGCAGCGAGATAGACACCCAACCGACCATCGGGTTCCAGCGCGTCATTCAGCGCGCGGTGCTGCATGTTCAAGGCGTGGGTAAAAAAGAGGTCACCGGCGCCAACGTGTTGGTGGCGATCTTCGGCGAGAAAGAATCGCACGCTGTGTATTTTCTGCACAAACAGAATATCAGCCGCTTCGACGTCGTGAATTACATTTCGCACGGCATCTCGAAAGTGCCCAGCGAAAATCAGAGCGAGAATCCGGCGAGCGAAGAGAACGGCGAAGAGAGCAGCAGTTCCGAAAAAAGTCCGCTCGAAGTTTTCTGCGTCAATCTCAACGAGCAAGCGCGCATCGGCAAGATCGATCCGTTGATTGGACGATCGCGCGAATTGGAACGCACAATCCAGATCCTGTGCCGTCGACGCAAAAACAATCCGTTATTTGTCGGTGAAGCGGGCGTCGGTAAAACTGCCATCGCCGAAGGGCTCGCCAAGAAAATCGTCGACGGAGAAGTGCCGGATGTGTTGTCCTCGGCAACGATCTACGCACTCGACATGGGCGCGTTACTCGCTGGTACGAAATACCGCGGCGATTTTGAAAAGCGTTTAAAAGCGGTGCTTCAACAGTTAAAGAAACAAGAGCATTCCGTTCTCTTCATCGACGAGATACACACCATTAT
>JAHFQD010000440.1 GCA_023266455.1 Candidatus Muproteobacteria bacterium | reverse complement strand
AAGCGATTAGCAATGCGCGGCGTACCGCGCGAGCGGCGCGCGATCGCATCGACGCCAGGGTTTTCAAACGGTAGACCCAGAATACCCGCCGAGCGCCGCACGATGCGCGCCAATTCTTCGGGGTTGTAGAACTCCAAGCGCAACACGATACCGAACCGATCGCGCAACGGCGACGTCAGCAAACCGGCGCGCGTGGTGGCGCCGACCAAGGTGAACGGCGGCAGATCGAGCTTGATCGAACGCGCCGCCGGCCCTTCGCCGATGACGATGTCGATCTGATAATCCTCCATCGCCGGATATAAAATTTCCTCCACGACCGCGCTCAAGCGATGAATCTCGTCGATGAACAACACATCGTGCGGCTGCAGATTAGTAAGTACCGCGGCGAGATCACCGGGTCGCTCCAACACTGGACCCGAGGTGCTGCGAAAGCCGACGCCCATCTCGGTCGAGACGATATGCGCCAACGTGGTTTTGCCCAAACCCGGGGGACCGAAAAGCAGCACGTGATCGAGCGCTTCTTTGCGCGCGCGCGCGGCGGGGACGAAGACTTCCAGCTGGCGGCGTATCGCTTCCTGCCCAATGTAATCGGCGAGGCGCTGCGGCCGCAGCCGCTTCAATTCAGCCGCCTCTTCGGGCTCGACGCGCGCGGCGGAAATCAGGCGATCGGTTTCAATCATCTGAAACGGCGCGCAACGCGTGCGCCCTCCGCTCGCTTGCTTCTCCCTTCGGGAGATGTTTGCGCGCCTCGGCAGGAATAGACGGGAATGAGGGAAGTGACACCCCTCATCCTGTCCTTCTCCCCGTGGGAGAAGGGACTTTCTAATGAGTATGTAGCCACGTTAAATTTTTCCACTGCCGTAAAAATCTCGCATCAACTATTTCAGAAACCACCCTATATCGCCACCGCTTTCAGCGCCTGGCGAATAATCTCTTCCGTCTCCAATCCGGGCGAAGATACCGCGCGCACCATACGCGAGGCTTCATTCGGTTTGTAACCCAGCGCCACTAAAGCGGTAACGGCTTCGCTCGCCGGATCGGTTACCAACGACATGGTCGCGCTCGGCGACGGCGATGAGACATCGACGTCCAACTTGTCGCGCAGGTCGAGAATCAGGCGCTCGGCGGTCTTCTTGCCGATGCCCGGAACGCGTGTCAGCCGCGCGACGTCGCGATCTTGAATCGCACGCACCAGCTCGCCGTCGGACAACCCCGACAGCACTGCTAATGCAACGCGCGGCCCGACACCGTTTACCTTAAGCAAGCCACGGAACAAACTACGTTGCGCCTCGCGCGCGAAACCGAACAACAAATGCGCATCCTCGCGCACCACGAGATGGGTATGCAGCGTAACCGTCTCGCCCGCCGCGGGCAGATCGTAGAACGTCGTCATCGGCGCTTCTAATTCATAACCGACACCACCGACGTCGACCAACAACGCCGGCGGTTCTTTCTTAATTAAGACTCCACGTAAACGACCGATCATGCGGGTAGACTCTTCCAACGACGTTGACGACGGCGCGGCGCCTGCGGCGCCGACAACCCATTCAAATGATGCGCGTGACAAATCGCGCACGCGAGCGCGTCGGCGGCGTCGGCTTGCGGTGCACCGGAAAGATCGAGCAACGCTTTCACCATATGTTGCACCTGACGCTTGTCGGCTGCGCCTTTCCCGACGACGGCGCGTTTAATCTGGCGCGCAGTATATTCGGCCACCGATATCTCGTGATTAGCGCTGGCGGTGATGGCCGCGCCGCGCGCTTGACCCAGCTTCAACGCCGAGTCGGCGTTATGCGCGAGAAATACTTTTTCGATTGCGATCGCAGTGGGTTGATAAGCGCGAATGATTTCGACGACGCCGTCGTAAATCGTCTTCAGACGCGCGTCCAGCAACCCTTTACCGACGCGAACACAACCGCTCGCCACGTACTGCACCTTGCCGTTGCGCAGTACGTTGACGATACCGAACCCGGTGATGCGCGAGCCAGGATCAATTCCTAAAATTCGCATCAGTAAACCAAATCCCCCTCTCCCTGCTGGAGAGGAAAGGGGCGAGGGTTGCAAAAGATCACCCGCGCCGTTTTTTCTCGCTCGTATTTCCGCTGCATTCTCTTATCTGCATTCCCTTCAAAGAAAGGTTGAGTGCGCTTGCACGCAAATTTATTAATTAGCTCTATTTACACCGTTTGCTTGGCCAATAA
>JAHFQD010000104.1 GCA_023266455.1 Candidatus Muproteobacteria bacterium | reverse complement strand
AAAAGCCGTAGATCAACGGTAAGAAACGCCGGCGCGCAAAACGCGATGTGACCCAGCCGAAAATTGGCACGGCAATCAGCATCGCCACGAACGTCGCTGTGAAAACCCAATGCAGATTTCCAACGCCGCCCGCGATGCCCATTTCCTCGCGCAGCGGGCGCAGCACGTAATAACCGCAAAGCAGACAGAAGAAGTAGGCAAACGACGCGACCAGTGCGCGCCATTCCCGCGGCCGTGCATCCACTAACCAGCTCAAACGGCGCAAGACGGCTGCGTTGTTTGGCATGGTCGCGGCGTTAGAAGCGTCCTAGATAATCGCCCTTGCCGAGTTCCACGCCGTTATGGCGCAGGATGTCGTAGGCGGTGACGGTGTGGAAAAAGAAATTGGGCAGCGCGCTGTGCAGCAAATAAACCATGCCGGTGTAGGTCGTCGTTCCTTGACGATTTTTTATGGTGACCGTGCGTTCCTCGGAGCCGTCGATTTGTGCGGCGGTCAGCGTGCCGAGATAGGCGATAGTTTTGTCGATGCGTTCGCGCAGCTGATCGATCGTGGTTTCGGTGTCTTCATAACGCGGCGATTCGATGCCCGCCAGACGCGACGGGCAGCCTTTGGCAGTATCCGACGAGATTTGAATTTGGCGCGTGAACGTGAACATATCCGGATATAAACGCGCCGTGAGTAACACGGATGGATCGATTTTCTTGGCTTCGGCGTGCGCGACCGCTTTGTCGAGGATGGCGCGCAAGTTCGTCAGCCCGCGCGTGAACACCGGCACGGAGGCTTGATACATGGACAGGTTCATAATGTTTTTCTCGTAGTCGTGAAAAGGGATTTTATTTACGTCGTCGCGCGGGACGCCGGCTTTCGATGAAACGCCATAACGGCGGCGCAATGAGCACCAAAATAATAATGGCGAGGATCGTGGCACAGATCGGTTTGGTAACGAAGATCGAAAAATCGCCGCGGCTGATCGATAACGCACGCCGCAGATTTTGTTCTGCCAACGGTCCGAGAATCATGCCGACGATGGTGGGCGCCACCGGAAAATCGTAGCGACGCATGAAGAAGCCGACGACGCCGATGATGTAGAGCAACAAGAGGTCGAACCAATCGTTGCGGATGCCGTAGGTGCCGAGCGTGGCGAACACGAGAATGCCGGCGTACAACAGCGGACGCGGGATGCGCAGCAGCTTCACCCAAATTCCTACCAGCGGTAGATTCAAGATCAGCAGTAGCACGTTGCCGATATACATACTGGCGATCAGTCCCCAAACCAAACTGGGGTTATTTTGGAATAACAGCGGTCCCGGTTGCAGTCCGTATTGCGTGAACGCAACTAACACGATGGCGGCTGTGACCGATACGGGTAGTCCTAAGGTGAGTAACATCGTGATGCTGCCGGTCACCGACGCGTTGTTCGCCGCTTCCGGACCGGCGACACCTTCGATCGCACCCTTGCCGAATTCTTCCGGGTGTTTGCTCAATTTCTTTTCGATCGCATAAGACAGGAATGTAGGGATCTCGGCGCCGCCCGCTGGCAAAGCGCCAAACGGAAAACCGAGCGCGGTGCCGCGCAGCCACGGTTTCCATGAGCGTTTCCAGTCTTGTTTAGACATCCAAATCGAACCCTTCATTTTTTGCAGGTTGTCGCCGACGCGATTCAAATAGGTCGCCATGTACAACGCTTCGCCGACGGCGAATAGACCAACGGCGACCACGACGACGTCGATGCCGTCGAAGAGTTGCGGAATGCCGAAGGTGAAACGCGCTTGACCGGATTGGCGGTCGAAGCCGATCAAGCCGACGAATATTCCTAAACACAGACTCACTAGACCGCGCACCCGCGAGTTTCCTAGCAGCGCCGAGATGGTGATGAACGCCAACACCATCACCGCGAAATATTCGGCCGGGCCGAATTTGATGGCGATGTCGACAACCAGCGGCGCCATCACCGTGAGCAGCACGATGCCGATGGTGCCGGCGACGAACGAACCGATCGCCGACGTTGCCAACGCCGGACCGGCGCGTCCGTTCTTAGCCATCATGTTGCCTTCGATGGCGGTCGCGATACTGGCGGATTCGCCGGGCGTATTGAGTAGGATCGACGTGGTCGAACCGCCATACATGGCGCCATAGTAAACGCCGGCGAACATGATCAGCGCGCCGGTGGCGTCGAAATGGGACGTCGCCGGTAACAACAGCGCGATCGCTAAACCCGGGCCGATACCGGGTAAGACGCCGACGGCGGTGCCGAGCAAAACGCCTAGCAAACCCAATCCGAGATTCTGCAGCGTGAGCGCGATGGCGAAGCCGGAGATCAGCGATGCAAGTGTTTCCATATTTTTAGATGATCCCCAGGGGGCTGGCTGGCAGACTCAAATCGAGAACGCGTGTAAACAATAAAAACGCCGCGGCGCAGAGCGTCAGCGAAATAAGTGCATCGCGTAATACGCGCCGGCTGCCGAACGCGTAAGCCACGGTGGTGAATAAGACGGCGGTGACGATCACGAAACCCAAGATTTTCACCAACGCCATTTGCACGAACACGCCGCCGGTGATGATGAGGAACGCTTTCCAATCTGGACACTTATGCGCTTTTTTTTCTTGTGGCGTGTCGCGCCAATCGCCGGTGATGGTTTGCCAACCGAGAACCGCGCCAAGGAGTATCAAGGCCAAACCGGTCAACATCGGAAACAAACGCGGTCCGAGTTGTTCGTAACCCTGGGTGTCAGCGATGTCGCGAGTTTGGTAGGCGATGTAGACGCCGAAGGCGAAGATAGAGAGGGAGATAAAGAACTGACCGCGCGATAACGAAGATTTTTTTATCATCGGCGTCAAAGTCCTTTTATGCGCCGTTCCAGCCGGCGTGGATCGGAAAGGAAACGTAAATGAAAAAATATTTTTTCATGGTGCGCTCGCATCAGCGTGCTCCTCGCGAATGAGGAGCACGCCGATGCTTCTGTATTATTTCGCCAATCCCAGACTCGTTAGGATTTTACCGAGCCGCGCTTCTTCCGATACGACGTATTTGCCGAAATCATCGCCGGCGAGATAGAGATCAATCCAGTTTTTCTGCTTGAGCGTTTCCTGCCATTCTTTGCTCTTCGCGGTTTTCTCGATTGTGGTTAGCAACTCTTTTCGTTGCGCGTCGCTCAATCCCGGAGCGGCAAATACACCGCGCCAGTTCGCCAGCTCGACGTTAATGCCTTGTTCCTTCAACGTCGGAACGTTGATGCCCGGGATGCGTTTTTCCGACGACACTGCTAGCGGGCGCAGTTTGCCAGCGTTGATTTGTCCTTCGAATTCGCCCCAACCGCTGACGCCAGCTGTCACGTGACCGCCGACGATAGCGGCGATGGCTTCACCGCCGCCGGCATAGGCGATGTAATTCACTTTAGATGGATCTATACCCGCGTCTTGTGCGATTAAGGCGGCCAAGATGTGATCGACGCCGCCTTTCGATCCGCCGCCCCAGGCAACGCTGCCGGGATCTTTTTTCAATTGCGCGACCAGATCTTTCATGGTCTTGATCGGCGAATCGGCCGGCACGACGATGACGTCGTATTCGCCGGTAAGCCGAGCGATCGGTGTGACGTCTTTAAGTGTGACCGGCGACTTATTAGTAATGATGCCGCCGACCATGACCGCGCCGCCGACGATGATGGCGTTGGGATTGCCTTTGGCGTTGTTGACGAACTGCGCGAGGCCGATGGTGCCGGCCGCGCCGCCTTTGTTTTCGATGGTGATGTGCTGAACGATCTTGCCGCTTTTCATCGCCGTTTCCAACGCACGGCCGGTTTGATCCCAGCCGCCGCCGGCGTTGGCGGGGACCATGATCTTCAAGGTGTCGATGGCAACTGCTGGCAGGGAGACTGCGAGAATACCGGCGACGAACAGTAGGGTTCGATAGACGGTGGTGTATTTTGTTTTCATGAAAAATCTCCTTAAAAAGCGGCGACCAAGGTAGTTGGCCGCTTATTCAAAAAGCGTTACCGACGTTGTCATGAAGGCGTAAGACTCGTTCGTTATCTTGAAAGCCGGATTTAGCATCAGGCGGATTTCGCAAGAGAGTCGTTGTATGTTCGTTAGTAGAGTTGCCCCGTTCTCGTTGTTGCCTTTGTTGGTTCCTGAATCTACGCAGGCTCCGGCGTCCGATGTTTCCACTAGCGTTGGCCCGTGGCCGAGCCGGTTCGTCTTTGCGCCTGGCGATAACAATGCGCCAGTGCGAGTTCCTTATGAGCCGCAGGAGCCTAAACAGGACCCGCAACGCATCATCACAGACGCCGATCTTTACGGCAAGATGTACGATTCCGACGGCAACCTCTCCATCCGCGGTCCGTCGAGCAACGATCTACAGCAAGACCAGATTGGCGATTGTTATCTGCTAGCTGCGTTGGGCGCGGTCGCTGATCAACAGCCGGACAAAATAAAAACTGCGATTACCTACGATCCCGCGACGCAAAATTTTCACGTGACGTTGTACCAACTTGATTCGGGATTTTTATGGATCGATCGAGACGTCGTCACGAAAACGATCGAAGTCACGCAAGCGGATTTGCAGGACAATATCCGGCGCCAGGGCGGAAGCAAGTTGGATAACGGCTATACCGACTCGGCGTGGGTCGCGGTCATGGAAACCGCGATCGCTAAATTGCACGACGGAAATTGGAACGATGGGTTGGATGAGGGATATAACAATCTCGTCGGAACCAATCACGGCGGATTCTCGTGGTCGGACGGCTACATCAATGCGAGCGAAGTCATGTTCGTGGTCACCGGCCGGCGTGAGGAACGCTTTTCGGGGAAACTGTTCTATCCCTACGGCAATTATGGCGACAACGACAACTATACGCGTCTGTTCGCTGACGCGTTCTATACGTGGATAGACGATGCGCTGAAGCGGCATGCGGCGGTTACTTTATCCACTGATCCGGAGTCGACCTATAGCCCTGTGGGACGCAATGGCGAACAAGACGGATTGCGTGATGATCATCAATACGTGTTGCGAAAGATCACGAAAGATCCAGACGGTACAATTCAGATCACCCTTTTGGATCCGCACGGCAATAATCTCAATGTCGACGATCAGCCGGGTTCGGCAAGCGCTGAAATTACGGTGGATCTGCAAACCTTAATCAAACTCAATTCGCTCGAGCAAATCCGCATCGAAGGATAGCAGCACGTTCGAAGAAGCGGGTACACGTATCGCGTGCGCCCATGGGTGCACGCGTCACTACTGTTTTCCTAACTCCGATAAGACACTCAATAGTGTATTAAGCATCGACTTAATCCACTCGCGTTCGGTAAGCTATGGCGCGAACACGGGTATTACGGTGCACTTTGGAGTTAGGAGACTTTAAATGAAACGGACGTGGGTGGTAGTGGCAGCACTGTTCGGATTAATGCTCGCCGTGGCGACGCTGGCGGATTCGCCGAAGATTGGCGTGGTGGTGTTACACGGAAAGTGGGGATCGCCCGACGGTCAAACGGAATCATTGGCGACGTCGCTCAAAGGCGGCAACTTGTTCGTCGAAAGTCCAGAACTGCCTTGGTCTGGTCGGCGCGCGTACGATCGCGACATGGACCATTTCGTTATGCAAATGGACGCGGTGGTAAAAGCCTTGCGCGACAAAGGGGCGAAGAAAATTTTTCTCGTCGGCCATAGCATGGGCGCGAACGGCGCGCTGTATTACGCCGGCAAGGTGAAGGTGGACGGACTGGTGGTGATCGCACCGGGTCATTTCCCCGAAGGCAAGGTCATGCACAAGCAGTACGAAGAAGACGTCAAGAAAGCGGAACGTCTGGTGCGTACCGGAAAAGGGGAAGAGGACCGATTCGTTTTCATGGATTCGAACAGCGGCAACCGTACGCGTTCCATGCGCGTCTCGGCTAAATCATTTCTAAGTTACTTCGCGTCTGACGGTCCAATGAACTTCGCGCAGAATTGCGCCAATGTAAAACCGGAAACGCCAGTGTTATGGATCACACCGAACGGTGAGCAGGAAACAATCAAGCGGATGGGCGAAAGTTGTTACGCGCGGTTACCGTCCGATCCCATCAGCTCGCACGTCAAAGTACTGGGCGATCATATGGGCGCGCCGGACGCCAGCAAAACCATCGTTCGCGAGTGGTTACAGACGCAGTGGTAGACCGATCCACACAAATTATCGATAAGGAGTCGAGCATGGAAGACAAAGTCGAATCGCGCCAAGGCATTAATCGTCGAACGTTCGTGGTAACGATGTTGGCGGCGGGATTCGCCGCCGCGGTGCGGCCGATCGCCGCGCAAACGGCGATCGTCACCGATGCACAAGGACTCACGGCGGGCGAGGTAAAAATCCCCGTCGCCGGCGGCGAAATGCCGGCGTATCGCGCGATGCCGGATAAGGGCAAGGGTTTTCCCACGGTACTTGTCGTGCAGGAAATATTTGGCGTGCACGAACACATTCGCGATGTTTGCCGACGCTTTGCCAAGCTTGGTTATCTTGCGGTGGCGCCGGAGTTGTACGCGCGTCAGGGCGATCCGTCGAAGCTCGCTACGCCTAAGGAAATCCAGGAGACCATCGTGTCGAAAGTCTCTGACGCGCAAGTGCTGAGCGACTTGGACTCGACGCTGGCGTGGGCCGGCAAAAACAGCGGCGATACCGACCGCGCCGCTATCACCGGTTTTTGTTGGGGCGGGCGCTTCGTGTGGCTTTATTGCGCGCAGAATCCACGGATGAAAGCCGGTGTTGCTTGGTACGGTCGTCTCAGCGCCGATAAGGATTCGTTACATCCGCAGCATCCAATCGATATCGCCCCATTGTTGAAAGTACCCGTGCTCGGACTTTACGGCGGTGCCGATCAAGGC
>JAHFQD010000439.1 GCA_023266455.1 Candidatus Muproteobacteria bacterium | reverse complement strand
CTAAGCCGTTCGATCCGCGCTTGATTGCGCGTATCGCGCCAGCGGTGGCGCAAGCGGCGATGGATTCGGGTGTAGCGACGCGACCGATTCAAGATTTCGCCGCGTATCGCCAGCAACTACGGCAATTCGTGTATCACTCCGGCCTATTAATGCGCCCGGTGTTTACGGCGGCGAAACAAGCGCCGAAACGCATCGTGTATTCCGAAGGCGAAGACGAACAAGTGTTGCGCGCGGTGCAGACGGTGGTGGACGAAGGTGTGGCCAAACCGATTCTCATCGGCCGGCCCGAGGTCATCGAAAGCCGCATCGAGCGTCACGGTTTGCGTATCCGCGCTGGCGTCGATTTTGAATTGGTGAACCCGAATCAAGATCCGCGCTACAAAGATTATTGGCAGACGTACCATCAATTGACGGAACGCAAAGGTGTGTCGATTGAATACGCCAAGATCGAGATGCGTCGTCGTTTGACATTGATCGGTTCCATGCTGATTCACAAAGGCGATGCTGATGGCATGCTGTGCGGTACGTTTGGCACGCATGCGCGACATTTGCGTTACATCGATCAAGTGCTCGGCCGTAAACCGGGCGTGTCGAGTTACTACGCGCTCAACGGTTTGATGCTGCCGCGCCAGACGGTGTTCATCTGCGATACCTACGTCAACTACGATCCGACGGCGGAACAAATTGCAGAGATGACGATCTTGGCGGCGGAAGAAATTCGCCGCTTCGGTCTGACGCCGAAAGTCGCGCTGCTGTCGCATTCGAGTTTCGGTAGCTATGACACGCCGAGCGCACTGAAGATGCGCCAAGCGACACAGTTGCTGTGGCAGCGTGCGCCCGAACTTGAAGTAGAAGGCGAGATGCACGGTGACGCGGCGTTGTCCGACGAAGTACGCAAGACCGTGTTCCCACGCTCGAAGTTGAAAGGCGCGGCGAATCTGTTGATTCTCCCGACCTTGGACGCGGCGAACATCGCGTTCAACTTGCTCAAGCAAGCGGCGGGCGACGGCATTACGGTCGGCCCGATCCTGCTCGGCGCGGCCAAGCCGGTGCATATTATGACCTCGACCGCGACCGTGCGCCGTTTGGTGAACATGACGGCGTTGACGGTGGTCCAAGCCTCGGTCGGACGTTAAGGTTGATGAGCGAGCCGTACTACCGCTACCACATGTTCTTTTGCGTGAACCGCCGCGACGACGGTTCGGCTTGCTGTGCCGCGAGCGGTTCGCAAGAACTGCGGGACTACGCCAAACAACGACTTAAAGCCGCGGGGATACACGGCAAGGGCAGGGTCCGGGTGAACAACGCCGGCTGCCTCGATCGCTGTGAAGAAGGGCCGGTTATCGTGATTTATCCCGAAGGCGTCTGGTACCGGTATGTCGATAAAAGCGATATCGACGAGATTATCGACCGTCATTTGATACGCGGAGAGGTTGTCGAACGTTTGCGAATATGAGTTTTACCTAGTGGGACGCCGAGATCGCGGAAAACACGTAAAAACAGGACGAGTCAGGCATTGAGAGAGAAAGACTGCCCGGTTTTGCTACCGAAAATCAATAAGATCTGTTGACAAAGCACCTGCCTTTCTAGGAAAATTCGCCGCTTTATTTTGTCGGACAGGATGTCCGAGTGTCGCGATTTGGAGGGGTTCCCGAGCGGCCAAAGGGATCAGACTGTAAATCTGACGGCTCTGCCTTCGGTGGTTCGAATCCACCCCCCTCCACCATGTTGGTGGAGCGAAGCAGTATTTTGAATGATGGGTCGGCGGAGTGGGAGCGATGAGCTCCATGATTGCTCGCTGAGAGTTTGGAAATTAGGCGGGTGTAGTTCAATGGTAGAACTTCAGCCTTCCAAGCTGATAGCGTGGGTTCGATTCCCACCACCCGCTCCAGAATTTTAGATTGCGCCCATATAGCTCAGTCGGTAGAGCACTTCCTTGGTAAGGAAGAGGTCACCAGTTCGATTCTGGTTATGGGCTCCAGTGTTTTGTATTAGTTACGTGACCGGGCTATAAGCCGGTGAGTTGAAATTCCGAATTTCGGATTTTTTTGTGAACTGATAGGCAAGAACGACGAGTCATTAAGCGAGACCCACATGTCCAAGGAAAAATTCGAGCGCAACAAACCCCACTTAAACGTGGGCACGATTGGCCACGTCGACCACGGCAAGACCACCTTGACCGCGGCGCTGACCAAAGTGTTAGCGGCCAAATTT
>JAHFQD010000103.1:608-6863 GCA_023266455.1 Candidatus Muproteobacteria bacterium | reverse complement strand
GGGCGGGGGGCGCGGCATGATCGGCGCCGCACGGCTTAGCGGCGAAGCGGCGTATCGCGCCGGCGCAGGCTTGGTTAGTTTAGCGGTGCATCCAACGCATAGCGGTTTTGCGGATCGTCCTGAACTTATCGCGCATGCGGTGCAGAGCGTGAAAGATTTAAAACCGCTGCTCGCGAACGCGAGTGTTGTCGCGCTTGGTCCGGGATTGTCGCAGGATGCTTGGGCGCGTCGTTTATTCACCGCGGCGCTCGCGTCGAAGCGGCCGCTTGTTGTCGATGCCGACGGACTCAACTTGTTGGCTCGACGACCGGCAAAGCGTCGCGATTGGGTGCTAACGCCGCATCCCGGCGAAGCGGCGCGTTTGCTTAAAACCAATGCATCCGAAATTCAACGTGATCGCCGCGCTGCGGCGCACGCGATCGTAAAACGCTACGGCGGCGTGTGCGTATTGAAAGGATCGGGAACGCTCGTCGTCGACGAGAACGCGACCTGGTTATGCGATGCCGGTAATCCCGGTATGGCGAGCGGTGGCAGCGGCGACGTGTTGACTGGCGTCATCGCGGCGCTGCGCGCGCAAGGACTCGGCGCGCTCGACGCCGCGCGTTTCGGCGTGTGGCTACACGCGACCGCCGCGGATCGCGTCGCGCAACGCGACGGCGAAATCGGTTTGTTGGCGCGCGATGTCATTCCTCTGGTGCGCGAAGAGTTGAATCGGATGGCGCGATGAAGACGGTAACGCGTTCTATTAATACCGAAGCCGAGATGGAAGCGCTCGGTATGGCCTTGGTCGGTCGGATTAATATGGAACATCTGATGATTTACCTACGCGGGCCGCTCGGCGCCGGCAAGACGACAATGGTGCGCGGCATTCTACGAGCGCTCGGTTATCGCGGCGCGGTTAAAAGTCCAACGTTTACGTTGGTCGAGCCGTACACATTCGGTTCGTTCACGCTTTACCACTTCGATTTATATCGATTGAAAGATCCCGAAGAACTCGAGTTCATCGGGATACGAGATTACCTGCGTGGAGATGATACGTGCGTCGTCGAATGGCCGGAGCTCGGCGGAAATCTTTTGCCCGCGCCCGACCTCGACGTTATGATTGAGCCGGTTAATCGCGGACGTTCTGTCGTTCTAACCGGTCACAACCAATACGGCGCCGCCATCCTCGCAGGTCTCGAATCGTGAAGCTTACGCGCGCCTTCTTAATAGTATCGATGCTGTGGTCGTTGACCGCGGTCGGTGCAACCCCTGTTTCCATACAAAATCTGCGCATGTGGCGCGCGCCGGATAACACACGTTTGGTGTTCGATCTGAGCGGCGTCGCTGAATATCACGTTTCGGCGCTCGAAGGCCCGGATCGCGTACTAGTTGATTTCGATAAAGCATCGTTCAAAGGCGCGGTTCCGGAAGTGGAGGCCAGTAACACTCTGGTTACCGCGGTACGCGACAGCCGCGTCGATAACGACACGGTGCGTTTCGTGTTCGAGCTCAAGCGCGCAGTGAAGACACGCAGCTTCGTGCTCAAACCGGCTGGACAGTATGGACATCGTTTAGTCGTGGACTTGATGGATCCGCAAGCCGAAGCGGAAGAGGCGAAAGCGGCAGCGGAAGAAACGGCGCCACCGCCGCCCGTCGCGCCGACGTCGCGCGTGGTCATGCCGAAGCGGCGCGAGTGGGTGATCGCGATCGATGCCGGGCATGGCGGCAAAGATCCGGGAGCGATCGGACGCCAATACCGCACTCGCGAAAAAGACGTGACACTGGCGATTGCCCTGGCGTTGGCGCGCTTGGTGCGGGACGAGCCGGGTATGCGACCGGTGTTGATTCGCGACGGCGATTATTATGTGCCGCTCGGTCGCCGGTTTCAGCGCGCGCGCCAGCATCGCGCGGACGTCTTCGTGTCGATTCACGCCGACTCCATGCCAGGGAAGAAAATCGCTTACGGCTCGTCGGTGTACGCACTTTCGGAACGCGGTGCGACGCACGCGCTCGCCCGAGCGTTGGCCGATAACGAAAACTACGCCGACTTGGTTGGCGGCGTGAGCTTGAACGATAAGACCAGCGACGTGAAGCGGACCCTGCTCGATCTCTCGCAGGAAAAGACGATCGAACATAGTTTGCAGCTCGGTGAAGATGTGCTGAGCGAGCTCGGGCAGATCGGCAAGATTCATTCAGGCCGAGTGGCGCAAGCGAACTTCGCGGTGCTGAAATCGCCCGATATTCCGTCGGTGCTAGTGGAAACGGCGTTTATTTCGACGCCGACTGAAGAAAAGAAACTACGCGATGCGCAGTATCAGTCGCAGCTTGCCAGTGCCGTACTGAAAGGGTTGAAGCGGTATCTGGTACGTAACAGTCGTTTTGAAATGGCGCCGCCAGCGCCAGAAGCCCCGACGGCGCGCGTGCACATCGTGAAAAATGGCGAAACGCTTAACTCTATCGCCAAGCAATACAACGTGCATATCGAAGTATTGCGATTCATTAATAATCTTTCCGACAACCGTGTTTCCCCGGGATTACGCTTGCGGCTTCCTGGTGCCGAGCGCGAAAGTTAATCGTTGTGCCGGCGTCCTCGAGGCCGCTAGAATCGCGGCCCGGCCTAAAACTCTCCATCAGAACCGCATGGCTCCTTTCCTGAAAATCGGCGTTATCTTGTTGCTCAGCCTGCTGGCGGCCTGCGGTCGTACTAGCATGTGCGACAAGCCGGACGTCGTTTGCATCGGCTCTGTCGGTCCGCTGACGGGACCGCTCAGCTATCTCGGGAAGGATCAAGAGAACGGCGTGCAGCTCGCGGTCGATGAAATGAACGCGCGCCCGGTGCTCACGTTAGGCGGCCGCAAAGTTCGATTCCATTTAACGAGCGAAGACGATCAGGGCGATCCCAAGAAAGCTGCGTCGGCGGCACAAACTTTGATCGACACGCGCGTCAAAGGCGTCATCGGGTATACGGATTCCACGACCTCGGTTCCCGCGTCGAAAATTTATTCCGAAGCCGGTGTTCCGCAAATCTCGCCGTCGACGACGGCCACGGCTTACACCTCGCAAGGGCACAAGACCACGTTCCGCGTGATGACGAATCAACATCAACAAGCGTTGGCATTGAGCGACTTCGCGGTAAACAAGATGGGCGCAAAACGCGTCGCCGTTATTGACGATCGCACGATGTCTGGGCGCGAACTGGCCGACGACTTCGCGAAATCGGTGGTGATGGCCGGCGGTGAAGTGGTGCAGCGCGCCGATGCCGACGATAAAAGCGACGCCATCGAAATGCTCGCCGCCTCGACAAAAAATAAAAATCCCGATCTTATTTTTTACGGCGGAACCGAAGCACGGGCAGAAATCTTGGTGAAACAATTGCGTTCACTGGGCATGAAGACTTTGTTCCTCGGCGGCGACGGCGTACAGACCGATGGATTCATTCGCCTCGCCGGTAAAGACGCGGAAGAGACGATGGCGGCATCGCCCGGTTTGCCATTGGAAGGAATGCCGGGCGGCAAAGCGTTTAAAGCGAAATACACCGCTCGTTACGGCGCGGTTCAATCGCACGCGCCGTATGCCTACGACGCCGCGATGGCGTTGATGACCGCTATGCAAAAAGCCGATTCCGCCGACCCTGCGAAATATTTACCAGTGTTGGCACGTTTGGAAATGAACGGCGTCAGCGGGACCGTGGCGTTCGATCAGAACGGCGACATCAAGACCGGCGCGGTTACGATTTACCGCGTGAAGAATGGTAAATGGGAAGTCGTCGAAACCATCAGTAAATAACATCGGTGAAGTGGTTACGTAGAGTCGGCGTGACCCACGCACGGATTGTTTGAATAATATATTATTCTTTTTAAACCCCCGCCCCGATTCCGCATATCTAACGAATAAAATATCAGTACGGCATTCACCGCGGAGCGATTGCGCGATCGGATTGGCGCGGCCTGGCCGATCCCGACAAGTTTCAATTAGCGCATCGTCTGCCGACGACAGCGCTGCCGTTTCCAACCGTTCTCGTCGCTAGTCGCGATGATCCGTGGATGACTTATCAACGCGCGTTGGAATGGGCGACGTTGTGGGGCAGTTGTTTTATTGATCTCGGAAACGCGGGCCACATTAATACGGCGGCGGGGTTCGGCGAGTGGACGAAGGTTGGCGGCTTGCCTTGTCACTCTCGCGAAGCAAGGAGACGCAGTTATGAACATATAACTAAATTTTCTTTAGATAATAGTGCATATGCTTTGAACGAAATGTCATTTCCAGTCTTTAGAACCTCTGCGTAGGCTTCAGGAGCTAATAAATTTTCGGGGAGCTCCTATGTCGAAGCATTTTCTGGCGATAGCGACGATATTCGTGTTATCGATACAAACCGCGGTCGCCGAGATCGTTTTATTGAATGTCTCGTACGACCCTACCCGCGAGCTTTATCAAGAGGTTAACGCGGCGTTTGGTCGGGACTATCAGAAGAAATCCGGTGCGAAGGTGACTTTTCGTCAATCCCACGGCGGTTCCGGTAAACAAGCACGTGCGGTTATTGATGGTTTGGAAGCGGACATCGTGACCTTGGCGCTCGCTTACGACATCGACGCCATCGCCCAGAAGGGTTTTATTCCTTCCGATTGGCAAAAAAAGTTTGCTTATAACAGCGCGCCCTATACCTCCACGATTGTCTTTCTTGTTCGTAAGGGGAATCCCAAGGCGATTCGCGACTGGAACGACTTAGTGCGACCTGGTGTAGACGTGATCGCGCCGAATCCTAAGACTTCGGGCGGCGCGCGTTGGAATTATCTCGCCGCATGGGGCTATACGCTTAAGCAGCCCGGTGGCAACGAAACCAAGGCGCGCGAATTCGTTTCGCAGTTATATCGCAACGTTAAAGTGCTCGATTCCGGCGCGCGCGGCGCCACGACGACGTTCGCCGAACGCGGTATCGGCGATGTGTTAGTCGCATGGGAAAACGAAGCGTATCTCGCCGTCAAAGAACTCGGTCCGGAAAAATTCGAAATCGTCACGCCGTCGGCGAGCGTTCTTGCCGAACCGCCGGTGGCGATCGTGGATAAGGTCGTCGACAAGCACGGCACGCGCAAAGTCGCGCAAGCGTATTTAGATTATTTGTATTCGCCCGAAGGACAGGAGATCGCCGCGAAACATTTTTATCGGCCGCGACTGCCAGCGGTAGCGAGCAAATACGCCAATACCTTCGCCAAGGTAAAACTGTTCACCGTCGATGAAGTTTTCGGCGGTTGGCAGAAAGCGCAAAAAACGCACTTCGCTGACGGCGGCGTGTTCGATCAAATCTACACGCGGGGCCGATAATGACGGTGTTGCGCAAAGCCGGCGTTTTGCCGGGGTTCAACTTCACGCTGGGTTTTACGCTGGCCTATCTCGGACTCATCGTGCTGATTCCGTTGGCGGCGGCGTTTATCAAAACCACGACGCTGAGTTGGGGCGACTTTTGGGCCACCGTTACGTCAGAGCGCGTGGTCGCTTCCTATCGACTTTCATTCGGCACCGCGCTTGCGGCGGCCGCGGTGAACGCCGTGTTCGGTTTGCTCGTCGCTTGGGTGCTCGTTCGTTATTCGTTCCCGGGGAAACGTCTCGTCGACGCGCTGGTGGATATTCCGTTCGCATTGCCGACCGCGGTCGCCGGCATTGCGCTCACCGCGGTATACGCCGAGAACGGTTGGATCGGTAAATGGTTCGCGGCACTCGGCGTCAAGATCGCATTCACGCCGCTAGGCGTATTCATCGCGCTCGTTTTCGTCGGCTTACCATTCGTGGTGCGTACGGTGCAGCCGGTGCTCGAAGACCTCGAATTCGAAGTAGAAGAGGCGGCGGCGAGTTTGGGCGCAAATCGCGCGCAGACGTTTCTGATGATTATTCTTCCGCACTTATTGCCGGCTTTGCTGACCGGGTTCGCGTTGTCATTCGCGCGCGCGGTCGGCGAATACGGATCGGTTGTGTTCATCGCCGGCAATGTTCCGCTGGTGTCGGAGATTACGCCGCTCATCATCATCACAAAGCTTGAGCAATACGACTATGCCGGCGCCACCGCGATCGCAGTGGTCATGTTGGTCGCGTCGTTCGCATTGTTGCTCGCCATCAACTTGCTGCAGGCGTGGACCCAACGCCGCGGCTCAAAGGGGATATAACGATGTCCGGTACCGTCGCTGCGCATCTTGTTGTTCCCTTAGGCCATCGCCGCGACGCGGTAACGGAATCGCGTGTCACACGTTTGTGGTTGACCGCGGTGGCGTTGGTTTTCCTTGG
>JAHFQD010000103.1:0-598 GCA_023266455.1 Candidatus Muproteobacteria bacterium | reverse complement strand
TTTCGAAGCGCTGCGTAAAGGTTGGGCCGCTTACTTCACCGCGCTCGCGGAACCGGATGCCTTGGCGGCGATTCGTTTGACGCTAACGGTCGTGGCGATCGCGGTGCCATTAAACGTCGTGTTTGGCGTCATTGCGGCATGGGCAATTGCGAAGTTCGAATTTCGCGGCAAACATTTTTTGCTGACCTTGATCGATCTGCCGTTCTCGGTGTCACCGGTGATATCGGGCCTTATTTATGTATTGGTGTTCGGCGCGCAAGGTTGGCTCGGACCTTGGTTATCGGAACACGACATCAAGATCATTTTCGCTGTGCCCGGCATCGTGCTCGCAACGACGTTCGTCACGTTTCCGTTCGTCGCGCGCGAATTGATTCCGCTGATGCAGGCGCAGGGCAACGACGAGGAAGAAGCGGCGGTGACGCTCGGTGCTTCGGGATGGCGCACGTTCTGGCAAATCACCTTGCCCAACGTGAAGTGGGGATTGCTCTACGGTGTCATTCTTTGCAGCGCCCGCGCCATGGGCGAGTTCGGCGCCGTGTCCGTGGTATCGGGGCACATTCGCGGTCTTACTAACACCATGCCGTTACACGTAGAAATT
>JAHFQD010000438.1 GCA_023266455.1 Candidatus Muproteobacteria bacterium | reverse complement strand
TTCGACAAGGTCACATGCTTTTGTACTTCGTGCATCTTCTGCGTATACAAATTGGACGGCGGATTTTCCGTGCCATCCACCACGCCGGTTTGCAGCGCTTGGTATACCTCGGAGAACGCCGTCTTCTGCGGAATCGCGCTGAGCGCGCGCATCTGCGCTTTGAGGACGTTCGACGACTGAATGCGCATCTTGAAGCCTTTGAAGTCGGCTGGAGTCTTCAGCGGTTTGTTAGCGCTCATGACTTTGAAGCCGTTGTCCCAATAAGCCAGTCCCATGATGCCTTTCGGTTCCAGTTTCTTGAGCAGACCTTTACCGACCGGACCTTCGGTGACTTTATGCAGGTCTTGGTAGCTGTCGAACAAATACGGTAGATCGAACACTTCGAATTCCTTCACGCCGAGCGGTCCGAACTTGGCGAGCGAGGGTGCCAACATCTGCACTGCGCCGATCTGCAGCGCTTCGAGTTCTTCCTTGTCCTTATATAAGGAGCTGTTGGGATAGACCTCAATCTTCACCGCGCCCTTGGTGCGAGTTTCCGCGAGTTCTTTGAACTTGAGCGCGCCTTTCCCTTTCGGCGTATCGTTGGCGACGACGTGGCTGAACTTGATCACGATCGGATCCGCGGCCTGGGCGCAAAGCATGCTCAACGTCAGGGACGCGAGGGTCGTTACAGCGATGACAATGGGACGAATGGTCGACTTCATGGTGGGCCTCGTGGTTGGTCTGCGCGAAAAAGAAACGGCGCCGTGGCGACGCCATTCCTTCTATATATACTTCTTTATAACTCATAATTTCCTTTCTTGTACTGTCATCTCCGGCTTATGAAGGAGCCTCCAATGAAATTTTTAAGAATCGCGATATCGGCGCTATTTTGCGTCACCGCTGCATTGGCGCAAGCGGCGGACGAAATGAAACAGCCGATGTCCATCGGCACCGGTTCCGCTGGCGGCGTGTACTACGTACTTGGCGGCGGTATGGCCAGCGTCTTGACCACCAAGCTCGGCGTGCCCACGAACCCCGAAGCCACCAATGCCTCGGTGGAGAATCTAAAGTTCATCCGCGCTGGCAAAATGGACATGGGCTTCACCATGGCGGACGCGGCCTACGACGCCTACAAAGGCGAAGACAAATTCAAAGACGGCAAGATGAACGTGCGCACCTTGCTGGCGTTGTATCCGAACCACATGCAAGTGATCACGCTCGACGGTAAGGACATCAACAAGCTCGCCGATCTCAAAGGCAAACGTGTTGGCACGGGTCCGGCCAACAGCGGTACCGAAGTGATGGCGTTGCGTCTGCTCAAAGCCGCCGGTATGGACAAAGACATCACACGCGAACGGCTGCCGATCGCGCAAATGGCCGACGCGCTGAAAGACGGAAAGATCGACGCGTTCTTTTGGGTGAGCGGTATTCCCGCCGCCGCCGTGAGCGATTTGGCCAGCACGCCCGGCATGAAGATTAAATTGCTCGACCACGCGGAATACGCCGACGTGATGAACAAAGAATTCGGTCCGTTGTATTCGAAGAGCGCGATTCCCGCCAAGTCATACGCGGGTCAAGACAAAGCCGTGGCTAACATCACCGTGTGGAATTTGCTGGTGGTGGACGCCAAGATGAGCGACAACGTGGCGTACAAAATTACCAAGACGTTGTTCGAGAGCCAACCCGAGTTAGCCAAAGTGCACAAGGAAGCGTTAAACATCGCGCTGCAGAATCAAGGCGTGACGTCGCCGATTCCTTATCACCCGGGTGCGGCGAAGTACCTCAAGGAAAAGGGAATTGCGATTCAATAAAAATTCAAATCGCGATTTCGATCTAAACGCCGGCGGTTGCGTGTATTACGCAACCGCCGTTTTTTTAGAGCACGTGCGATGACGACCGACGGCGATTCACGCACCGGCGAAATTTCGCCCGATCGGGTTAAGCTCGCCGAGTCGTTCGTCGAACAGGAGGAGGGTGCAACCAATCGCTATCGCGGTTGGTTGCGCGGCGCGATCGCGGTGGTGCTGGTGGCGATGTCGTTATTCCATCTCTACCCAGCGTCGCCGTGGGGCATCGTGCGTACGGAAGTGCTGCGCATGGTGCACGTCGGGTTCATGCTGTTGTTGGTGTTCTTGTTGTTTCCCGCCGCGAAACGTTTTCGCAACCGTCTCATGTGGTTCGACGTCGTTTTGCTGCTGCTCGGCGCGGCGACGATTATTTATCCGCTGTTGAACGTCGCCGA
>JAHFQD010000102.1 GCA_023266455.1 Candidatus Muproteobacteria bacterium | reverse complement strand
TCCGGCCCCACTTCCCGACAACAATGCAGGTCCAAATGTCGACATAGCTTGCGATCTAACGAAGCTCTCAGAAGTCAGCGACGAAGAGTTTCTGCGTTTCTTCCGCATACCTCTTCCCCATCCGCTCGGTTATGCCGCGCTGCGCCCGTTGCTTCTCGTTGAGAGCTTGCCTGGAATAGAGCGGTGGAAGCGAGTCTTGGCAGTTGAGCCCATGGCGGCGCCGAAAAATACTGCGTTGCATTAGTGCGGCATAACCACATAAGAGCAAGACTCTTTCTGCACCGCTGGCGCTGAATTTCCTACGGTAGTGATTCCATTCTGTAATCTGTCTTGCCCAAAACATGACGCCATACGCATGAAGAGTTGTACACCGAACGGGAAGGACATTCCGTACGCTATCGAACAAATGAAAATTATTTAGCCCGTTTTTATGTGCGCCAACGTACCGACGATGCGCCATGTCGCTCGTACTCTGCTTGTTCAATCTGACCTTAATTTACGCAAGCGAGGGATTACGATGAAAACAGTTTCGAGGTACCCATGGTATCGGGCGATGGTATGGGCCGGTTGCGCTACTGTTGTTGTCGCCGGTTGCGCGAGCATGCCGGCTCCGACCACACAGTTCGACATATCCAAGGCCGCCGTGGCCGGGGCGGTTAACGCCGGCGCGCCCGAGCTCGCGCCGCTGGAGATGAAAACCGCGCGCGATAAGTTGGACCGCGCCAACTTGGCGTTGATCGCAAACGATAACGAGCAAGCGCGCGTGCTTGCCGAGCAAGCGGAAGTCGACGCCAAGCTTGCCGAAGTCAAGGCACATTCCGTCAAGGCGCAGAAGGCGGCGGCTGTCTCGAATGAAGACACGCGCGTACTACGCGAAGAGCTAGACCGTCAGACGAATCAGAGTAAATAGTTACCGAGCTTAAGGAGTTACCATGCAAACACATCCCTTTGTACACACCGCACTAGTCGCGGCATTAGCGCTCGCCGCTTGCAGTTCAATATCGGAGAAAAACGTCCGCCTGGAAGAGGCACGCAACGACTACGACGCGGCGCAGAACACGCCGCAAATCACCACACTTGCCGGCAGTGAATTGAAACAGGCCAGCGATGCCTTGAACAAAGCGAACGAGGCGTGGGACAAGCACGAAGCGACAGCGCAGGTCGATCAGTTGGCCTATTTGGCCAAACAACGAATAGCGATCGCGCAGGAAGCGGCCAAACTCAAAACCGCCGAGGCAACGACCGCCAACGCGAGCGCTGAACGCAGCCAAGCCCGTCTCACGGCGAGAACCGAGGAAGCCGACACGGCCCATCAAAAGGCTGCAACTTCGCAGCGTCAGGCAGTCGCGGCTCAGCAAAGCGCCGATACGTCACAACGTCAATCGGAAGAATCGCAGCGCCAAGCCGCGGCGCAGCAGCAGCTGACACAAAACGCGGAAGCGCGCACGGGCCAGCTCGAAGCACAGCTCAAGGAGTTGCAGGCGAAGAAAACGGATCGCGGATTGGTGGTCACGTTTAGCGATGTGCTGTTCGACCCCGATATGGCGCAGATCAAGTCGGGTGGTATGCGTAACGTGCAGAAGCTCGCGGATGTTCTCAAGCAATATCCAGAGCGCAATGTATTGATAGAAGGTTTCACCGATAGCACTGGCGATGACAATCATAACCAGGCGCTTTCCGATCGGCGCGCCAACACCGTGCGCACGGCGTTACTCGGGATGGGCATTGGTAACGATCGCGTGACCGGTCGAGGGTATGGCAAGACATTCCCGGTGGCCGGCAACGACACCGCCGCGGGTCGGCAATTAAATCGGCGCGTTGAGGCTATCATCTCCGACGACAGCGGGCGGATCGCTCCGCGCTGAATAATGGGTTCTGTTTAACGGCGATGGCTCCCCCGTTTGTGAAGGCGGGGACGAGTCAGGAGTTAGCGGTTGCACAACAATCAGATTATTTTATCGCCGAATCTTTTGTAGCAGCGTGTTGTCGATCGTAAGTGCGAAGGTTTGCCCATACTTCGGCAAGACGTTGCATGCCGAAGCGAAATAAAAATGTGGATACCCAGTCGGATCGCGGCGCCGATGCAGCCATGGTGTCCGGCGCGACGTGCGCTTTGTGGCGGCGCGCGAACCAAATGCCGATCAGCGTTCCTGCTCCCGCAGCGACGAACAGAGATGACGGCTGTCCTAATCTCGATCGCCATGCCGATCGAATTCGACGGGAGTATTCCCGCAACTCGCGCTTGGATTGCGCGAGTCGACGTTCGGCGGAAAGAATGGCGGATCGAGTGATAAACGGTTTCATGTCGCGTCGGATCGTATCGGCGATACGTCGAGTTGTTTCCGGGTGGCGGGAAAAAGTAGATCCCGACTGATCATTACGCAAACAAATAAACTAACCGCCGCCGCAAGTAAATTCGCCAGCGAAATTACCACGATCGCGCTTATCCACGTTGCGCCAAGCAAAACGATCCACAGTGCCAAGGCGCCCATGAGGCCGAGCCAGGTAGTGACGATAAACATCGCGGCGATCGCGCCCCACACCACCATCCACGTGAACGTAAGGCTGGCACGACGGACTTCGAGCGAAAACAACTCGAAGAAATTGGAGACAACTCGTCGCATCGAGGTGAATGTATTAGCAACTTCGCTAAAAACACTTTCGGCTGGCGGCGGAGTTACTTCAGTGAAGTGTTTGGCGGAGAAGTCCATCGTCTATCGGTCGCGGGCGATCAACGAAACATGCGGCTGATGAGAAAGCCCGCCGCAAGTGCGATGCCCAGAGACGTTAACGGATTCGCCGCCACGTATTTACGCGCATCCTCGACAAGTTTTTTCTGTGTCGCGTTCAGGTCTACGGCTTGCTCGCTAAGCCAGTCGGAAGCCGGCGCAGCCGCGGCAGCGGCGTTGTGCAAAGCTTGGTGCGCAAGTTCCACCGTGCGATCAAAAGTCGGTGCGGCTTTGTGCACAATATTTTCAGCGGCGTTATTAGTTGCCTTATCTATGATTTGATGCGCGCCCATCACTGCCTTGTTTAAAGCGCTGTCACCTTTCGGAAGATGATCGGGCGCGGAAGGGGTGCTCGCGTGCTCGGTAGTTTTCATTGTGTCTCTCCAATATAACATTGTGGTTCGGCTTAACGCTTGGCCGTGAAGAAACCGATCAGCGCGCCGATCGCCGCCGCGATCCCGAGCGTTCTCCAGGGACTATCGCTCACATAGCGATCGATAGCCGCCGCCGCTTGCTTATATTTGTCGACGGCCAGGGTTTGTGTGCTCGATACGGCGCTTTTGAGATGATGTTGTTCCATGATCGTTGCTCCTTAAGTACTGTAGATTCGGGACAGCTGCAACATAAAGCGCTGTCATGGCACGGCAGCAAATTGCCATGCGCATCATTCAGTTGTACGCCGAAAATGAGAGCGACTCGGTGCGGTGGCGCACACCCGCGCTGATACCGCGCCTGGAGAAGTATCAGTTCGCTATTCCTTCGCGTTGGTGTATCGCCATGTGTGATACCGCACCGACAAGGCCGACGCTCGCGAGCAAGCTGTCGTTACCGAAAACAGCGGCCGTGCGAGCACCATAGAGCAAAGAACGACAGAACAATTTCTTCTACGGCATGTCCAATTTTTTCCAACCGTTAATCATGAGAGGCCACTATGAAAACGATACTTTCCATTGCAGCACTTTTTGATACCAAGGATTCGCCCTTCGCAAAGCCAGTCGTGTCTACAACAAATCGGAGAAACAATTATGAATAGGATCCCCTTTAGTAAGACTTCATTGCGCAACGCGCTAATCGTTGCTGGTCTAGTTGCCGGGTTTGGTGTCGGCACGGTTGATGCCGCCTCCAATGATGCATCCATACCGCAGGCGCATAGCGACAATTGGGGTGCAGCGGCCACCGACACTGCCATCACTGCGAAGGTGAAGACCAAGTTGATGGAAAACGACAGCCTCAAAAAATCCCAGATCAGCGTAACCACCACCAATGGCGTGGTCACGCTCGATGGCTCGGCCAGCAGCTCGAACGCAAAGTCCGCGGCCGAGACAGCGACAAAGTCGGTCGATGGTGTCAAGAGCGTTGACAACAACTTGAGGACGCCCGGAAGCAGCGAGTCCGCCGCGAATACTGGCCGGGCCGTGTCCGATAGTTGGATCACCACTAAGGTGAAATCCGAGCTTCTCGCTAACAGTCTCAGTAAGGGTTTTGATGTAAGCGTAAAAACGATTCACGGCGTGGTGGTCTTGAAAGGTGCGCTAGCAAACCAAGATGCCATCGATCATGTGAAGGACATCGCTGAAAAAGTGGAAGGCGTGAAGAGCGTGGACACGTCCGCCCTCACCGTCGCCAGCAAGTAATCGGTTTAAATTCTTATCACCGTAACGAGAAACAAGCCATGAACGAAGATATCGCCAAAGGCAATTGGAAGCAGCTCTCCGGCAAGATCAAGCAAAAGTGGGGCAAACTCACGGACGACGATCTCAAGCAGGCCGAAGGCAACCAGGAATACCTGTTCGGCAAGCTGCAGGAGCACTACGGTCTAGCCAGAGACAAGGCCGAGCAGCATCTGAAGGAGCTCGGACGTCACCACTAGATGTACTCTGGGCGCCATGCGAACACGCTAGTGCGATTGCGCTGGCTCTTGTAGGAGCGGGCCGGCATGCAACAAGATCAAATGCCCACCGATATGTGCTCGCAAATATCGTTGACGGTCCGATAACATCCGCAGGAAGCACGTTCCAAACCCTGGCGATTAAGAATCGTAATTTTGCCTCGGCTATATCGGATCAGTTTTTTCTTTTGCAGGATGTTGGCGGCCAGCGTGATGCCCGCGCGCCGCACTCCCAACATGTGTGCAAGAAATTCGTGCGTGAGTCGAAACTCGTTTGACCTTATCCGATCGTGCGTCATCAGCAGCCAGCGAGCGAGACGTGTGCCTATTCGATGAAAGCGATTACAGCCGGCCGTTTGTGCGACTTGCGCCATGAACCCATAGAGATAGCGGTTTAGCGCGCGCTGCAACACCGGGTTGCGTTCGATCTCATGGCGAAACGCCGCCGCCTTGATTCGCATCGCCGTACCGGAACCTTGTACCAGCATGCGCACCGGTGAAACGCCCACACCCAAAAACAGCGCCATACCCGCCATGCCTTCGCTGCCGACCAGCCCGACTTCCACGCTCGCATGTCCGTCCACCGGAGCTAGTAAGGAAATGATTCCGCTGTTGAGAAAATAAACATATCGGAGTTGTTTCCCGGGCTCGCAGAGTACGTCGCCATACGTAAGATTGACTTGTTCGTGACGTGCGAACAGACGCTGACTGTCCTTGCGGGACAGGGATCGCAGTACGCTGTTGGTTGCCGGGATGTATTTCGCGATAGACATGGAATTCCTCTTCGTACTATTAACACGGGCGAATGTGCACACATGCTGCATGTCAACGCACATCAGAAATAGCTAAAGAGGAATTCTAAAAAATAAATTATTCATCGTATGTGCGACAGCATACATACTGACGATACATTTTCGTTACAGTAGTCGAATGTTGCTGTAGCGAACGCAGGTTCGATGCGTTAAGCCGATGTGAACAACGGAGTGGCAAGCTATTGCCGCTCGTTCTGGTACAATTCCCGCGTCTCGAATTTTCACTCTCTAGGGCATGCTCGGCTCGATCGTTCCGGCCGCGCGACCCTGACTCAGTCCCACTCGTTACACCGTCAAGGCGGTATCGCTCGCCCCGCTCCTTGAAGCCCGCTCGTGGCGAATGGATTCGTGGCGTTCGCCACCAAGGAGGAATCCTTCGAAATGAATGCAGGCAGTGCGACCGTCTTTGGACATTGGCTCCGGTTTTGGCGGCGTCTTCGCGAACGTCGCGCGTTGGGTAAATATTTGTTCGATGATTCGCCGCTGCGATCAGAATTGTTCAGCGCCGATCAAATGGAGCAGCACGGCAAACGCCTCGCGGCGTCGCACACGCTGAGCGCGAGACGCGCGCGAGATCAGCTGTTGATGCGGCTGGCGGAGAACAAGGACGTTCTCATTGAAGTCTTCACTTTGCTCACGGCGACGGTCACGGCCAAGCAGCGGATTACGCCCGCCGGTGAGTGGCTGCTCGATAATTTCTATCTTGTTGAAGAGCAGATTCGCACGGCCAAGCGCCATCTGCCGAAAGGCTACAGTCGGGAACTGCCGTGTTTGCAGCACGGCCCGTCGGCCGGGCTCGCGCGCGTGTATGACATTGCGATCGAGACCATCACGCACGGCGATGGTCAGGTAGATCCCGAAAGTCTGCGCCGTTTTGTTGCCGCCTATCAGACCCTCTCTCCACTCACGCTCGGTGAATTGTGGGCGATCCCGATCATGCTGCGATTGTCGTTGATCGAGAATCTGCGGCGCGTTGCCGGTCGCATCGCCGCCGACCGTATCGATCACGACCTGGCCAATACGTGGGCCGACCAGATGATCGAGATCGCCGAGAAAGATCCGAAGAGTCTAGTCCTGGTGATCGCCGACATGGCGCGTTCCGATCCGCCGATGTCATTCCCGTTCGTTGCCGAATTGGCGCGCCGCCTGCGCGGACAGGGTCCGGCGTTGGCGATGCCGCTGTCTTGGGTCGAGCAGCGACTCGCTGAATCGGACATGACGATCGAGAAGTTCGTGCAAGCCGGAAACCGGCAGCAGGCTGCCAACCAGGTTTCGATTAGTAACTGCATCGGCAGTCTTCGGTTTCTAGGGGCGATGGACTGGCGCGATTTTGTCGAGACCCTGAGCGTGGTCGAGCAGACTCTGCGCGATGATCCCGGTAACGCCTACCGCGAAATGGATTCCTCCACGCGTGATCGATACCGGCATGTGGTCGAGCGCATCGCCCGGCGCACCCGCTTATCCGAAGG
>JAHFQD010000437.1 GCA_023266455.1 Candidatus Muproteobacteria bacterium | reverse complement strand
GGAATTCGGCTTCGAGTTCTTGGATGATCTTGCCGTTGCCGCGCACCGGGCCGTCGAGACGCTGCAGATTGCAGTTGATGACGAAAATCAGGTTGTCGAGGTTCTCGCGTCCGGCGAGACCGATGGCGCCGAGCGATTCCGGTTCGTCGACTTCGCCGTCGCCGACAAAACACCACACCTTACGGTCCTGCGAATCGACGATGCTGCGATCGTTCAGGTACTTCATCACGTGCGCTTGATAGATCGCCTGGATCGGGCCCAAGCCCATCGACACGCTCGGGAATTGCCAGAAGTCCGGCATCAGCCAGGGATGCGGATAGGAAGGCAGACCCTTACCGTCGACTTCGCGACGGAAGTTGTCCATTTGCTCTTCGGTAAGCAGGCCGTGCATGAACGCGCGCGCGTAAATACCGGGCGCGGAATGACCTTGAAAGAACACCATGTCGCCGCCGTTGTTTTCCGACGGCGCGCGCCAAAAGTGGTTGAAACCGACGTCGTACAACGTGGCCGCGGACGCGAAACTGGCGATATGGCCGCCCAGATTCGAGTGGTCCTTGTTGGCGCGCAGCACCATCGCCAAAGCGTTCCAACGCACGTACGAGCGAATGCGATGCTCGATGTCGTGGTTTCCCGGTGAGCGCACCTCTTGCTCAGGCGGAATGGTATTAAGGTATGCCGTGTTCGCCGCGTACGGCACGTGGATGCCGGCGGCGTGAGCGAACTCGATTTGTTTCTCTATTAAGTAATGGGCGCGTTCCGGCCCTTCTTGCTCGATGATGGCCGCGAGCGCATCGAGCCATTCCTGGGTTTCTTGCTCGTCTGCGTCGGGGTACAACGGGATATTTGGCGCAGCGGTCATATGTCGTCTCCTGTCTCAATCCGCCGATGACGGCGAGCGCGTTAGAGCGGGGTCACAATGTCGTCCCGTCTAAGAATCGCGCGGTATCATCGTGATTTTACAAATATAGGTCAAGCCAACATCGGCTTAGGCCAACCACGATACGGTTTCATTATATGGGGTTTCCGTATCGCGAAATCACAATGCATAACCGCGAGATAGACCGGCGCGTGCGACAACGATTACTGGCCGATTTCCGCCTTATCCTCGACGCTGCGCGCGCGGAAGCGATCTGGATCGAGATGATGCCGGTGTAGGAGTTTGTAGAACTCGGTGCGATTGCGCCGCGCAAGGCGCGCGGCGTTGCTGACGTTACCGCGGGTCATTTGCAGCAGCTGCGCCAAATACTCGCGTTCGAAATGATCGCGCGCTTCGACGAAGGAAGGAATTTCACTCGGCCGACCGCGCAAGGCTTTCTGTACCAAGAAAGTTCGGACTCAATCAAGGTATCGGTGATGGCGAAGATCGTCTGCCGCCCTTGCGTGGTTAGCCGATCCACAGCGAGGAGCGCCGTGATAAGCGCGAACATCAACGGCAACGTGACGGCCGAGAAGCCGATAAGGATGATTTGTCGAATGGACGTCGAACGATAAAGCGCCATAATGATTCTGTCGCCGGACGGCGACAGAATTAATGATGCAAGATTTTCGATAAAAACTGGTGCGCGCGTTCGGAACGCGGCGTAGAAAAGAATTCGTCTTTCGGATCGTCTTCGATAATGCGGCCTTGATCCATAAAGATCACACGGTGCGCGACTTTTTTGGCGAAGCCCATTTCGTGGGTCACGACCATCATGGTCATGCCGTCTTTCGCGAGTTGTACCATGACGTCCAACACTTCGTTGATCATTTCCGGATCAAGCGCCGAGGTCGGCTCGTCGAACAGCATGCAGATCGGATCCATCGCCAAGGCACGCGCGATCGCGACTCGTTGTTGTTGTCCGCCGGAGAGTTGCCCGGGGAATTTTTCCGCGTGCGCCTTGAGACCGACACGATCGAGGAGTTTCATGCCTTTGTCTCGCGCTTCGTCCACACTACGATCAAGCACTTTGATCTGAGCGATCGTCAGATTTTCGGTGATAGACATATGCGGAAATAATTCGAAATGCTGAAACACCATACCAACGCGCGCGCGCAATTTCGGCAGGTCGGTTTTCGGATCGCCGACCGAAATACCGTCGACCACGATATCGCCTTTCTGGAACGGCTCTAGACCGTTGACGCATTTGATCAGCGTGCTCTTGCCCGAACCCGAGGGTCCGCAAACGACAATGACTTCGCCTTTTTGCACTTCCGTCGAGCAATCGGTCAAGACCTGAAAGTCACCGTAGAA
>JAHFQD010000474.1 GCA_023266455.1 Candidatus Muproteobacteria bacterium | reverse complement strand
GTGGCCGAAGGCGACGGCCATAAGGGCACGACGCTACCGGTACACGTCGGCTGCTCGTTGACACAGCCGTGTTACAACGTGGAATTTCAAGAAGCGGCGAAGCAAGAGGTCAAACAAAAACTGGAAGACAAAAAAGACAAGCTTGAGCAAAAACTCGATCGGTTTTTGAAGAAGCGCAAGGAGTAGGATTATCGGGTAGTGTTTCAGTTTGGATTTCGGGGTTAGGTGACTTCCTACCCTTCCGCGTAATGGCCACACTCAGCGAATCTCGGTGCCGCGCTCGTGCGCCGAAACGCACGCTCAACTGTATCCCGAGGAAAATAGCGAATGTCGAATGGGGACGGCACCAAGGTAATTCCTAGAAGAATGCCTGAATCGGCAGTTATGGTTGCTCGCATCAGGCGGGCGATGTCCATCACCCCAGTGCTCAATCGTTTGACGTTCGACGCCGCGGATGAAATTCGCGCAGTGTTCAGCGATTTGATCGGCAACAAGGTCGACGATAGCTTTTCGCTGATCCCACCGTTCTACACTACCGGCGGCGAGAATATCCGCGTTGGGCGCAACGTGTTCATCAACCAGAATTGCACCATGTACGACCTTGGCGGGATCGACATTGCCGATGACGTGATGATCGGGCCGAACGTGAGCATCATCACGTCGAGCCATCCCACCGCACCTTCCCAGCGGCGTGCCTTCGTGATCGCCAAGCCCATCGTGATTGAGAGAAACGTCTGGATCGCAGCCGGCGTAACGATCATCGGCGGAGTGACGGTAGGCGAAAACTCGGTTGTGGCTGCGGGTTCAGTAGTAACCCGTGACGTCCCCCCGAACACCTTTGTCGGAGGAAATCCGGCAAGGGTCATTCGTTCCATTGGCGACGACTAGAGGAATATCCGTAAGGTGTGGTCAGCGGAAATTCAAACTGAGACACTACCGATTATCGTAATGTCATCCCTTCTCAAACACGTCTTCCCATACGTCGGCCCGCTCTTTCGCGCACGCGAGGGCAAGGTCGAGCGTGAACAAACCAAGCGAATGACGAAAAGTCACGGGCGCATCCCGAATGCGCTAGCACGGGTTCAACCGTGCCATGCGGCGAATAGCTTCCTTTATAGATGGAAAGAGGGTTTTTCTTTCGCCATCGCGATCATGCTAATGATCATCGGTGCGCCGAGCGCTGCCGCCGAAATTCTGCACACGACCGTGACCCACGAAAACGCACGCTACAACGTCGACTTCGAAGTCATCCTCGACGCGCCCGTCGAGCGCGTGCGTCAACATCTCACCGACTACGACAAGCTCGCGCGTTTATCGGACACCATCGTCGAAAGTCGCGTGTTGTCGCGCGAGGAAAACCGTCAACGCGTTTTCATCATGCTGCGACCGTGCGTATTATTCTTTTGCCGCACCATCCGCCGCACGGTCGACGTGGAATTCTCTCCCGATGGTCAGGTGCTGTCGTTGGCCGATCCAAAAAACAGCGATTTCAAGTACTCGCTTGAACGCTGGAACATCGCCGCCGCCGAGGAGCGCACGCGCTTACGCTACACCGCCGAAGTTGAACCGAGTTTCTACGTACCGCCGTTGATCGGGCCGTGGTTCGTAAAATCCACGATCACCACCGAGTTGCAAACCACTGCGAAAAAACTGGAAGCGCTAGCGCATGCCTCGGAATAATTTCAGCCAACGCTTGCTCGCCTGGTACGACGCGCACGGTCGCAAAACGCTGCCATGGAAAAAGCGGCGCGATGCATATCCGATTTGGATTTCGGAAATCATGCTGCAGCAAACGCAGGTGGCGACCGTTATCCCGTATTTCGAACGCTTCATGGAACGCTTTCCCGACATCGGCGCCTTGGCACGCGCGCGCATCGACAGCGTGCTGCATCACTGGAGCGGTCTCGGCTACTACGCCCGAGCGCGCAATCTACACGCGGCTGCGAAGATCATCGTGCGTGAACACGGCGGAAAATTTCCGCGCGACATAGAAACAGTAAAAGAATTGCCCGGCATCGGCCCCTCCACCGCCGGCGCGATTTTGGCGCTGGCTTTCGACCAGCACCACGCGATTCTCGACGGCAACGTGAAGCGCGTACTGAGCCGACATCACGCCATCATCGATCCGGTGAATCGGCGCGACGTAGAAGCAGCGCTGTGGAAACTCGCCGCGCGTCACACACCGGCCGAACGCGTGGCCGATTACACGCAGGCCATCATGGACCTCGGCGCCA
>JAHFQD010000101.1 GCA_023266455.1 Candidatus Muproteobacteria bacterium | reverse complement strand
CACCAACAAAACCTCGGCGCCTGGGACGTCAAGCGGAAATTTTACGTCTACGCCCGTTTCCTGTTTTACGTCTTCTTCCAATCCTCTCAAGGTGTCGCGCAACGCCGGTCCGGGAAGGCCGAGGTTATTGCCGATGTGTTCCGCTTTGCCGATGACTTCGTTGGTGAGTTGTTGGCCCATTCCGATGGAATTCATGATGGCGCGCGCCGCCATCGAAACCTCGCCGGTATCGATTCCAAAGGGGCAATACACCGAACAGCGCCGGCATTGCGAGCACTGGTGATAATACGTGTACCACCGATCGAGTACGTCTCGAGTCATGTCGCGCGCGCCGACGAGTCGCGGAAATAATTTTCCGGGCAAGGTGTAATAACGTCGATAGACACTGCGTAATAAATTCTGTCGCGCCACCGGCATGTTGTCGGGGTCGCCAGTGCCCAAGTAATAGTGACATTTGTCGGTGCAAGCGCCGCATTCCACGCAAGAATCGAGGAACACGCGGAGCGCACGCGACTCCGCAACGAGTTCGCCCAGTTTGGTCACCGCTTTCTGCTCCCAACCGGGCGTCAATTCGGTCGGAAATCCGAGCGCCGTTTGCACGTTCGGTTTTGCGGGATGCGGGCGCGAATGCGCCATGGCGCCGGGTTGTACCGGCGGGACGACGAGATGATCGCTTAGTGGCGGCGTTTCAAATTTTTTCACGGGCGTTGTCCGGCTGATTTCTTGTCGGACTGAAAAACAAGCCCGGCGCGTGCATGAGTTTCGATATCGGAAAAATCATCATCAGCAGCGCTACCAGCGCGAGATGCGCTAACAGTAACGGTTGCGCCGGCAATGGTTTCCAATGCAGATATAAAAGTCCCAGGAAGAACTGTTTCACCTCCACGATACTCGGGTAATCGAGATACCGCATGCCGACACCGGTGATGACGATACCTGCTAGCAAGGCCAACATCAGATGGTCGGAAAGGGCGCTGATGTACCGTATTCGATCGATGAGAAAACGACGCGCCCATAGTCCCGCAAGGCCGATGAGCAGTGCGCCGTTCACCAAGACATCGGGTGGTGTGTAGACACCGTCGAAAAATACGCCGAGATGATGGATCAACGCGCCGATCAGCGCGGCGTGAAAAATCCAACCGAAAAACCATAACCACTTATTGGCTTTGAACAAACTTTCGAAGAAGACGGTTTCTTTGAAAAGTCGCCAGCCAACGCCGACGCGCGTTATCGGCGCCGGTGTTGTCGGAATTTTGAACGATTGCGGTGTGCGCGCGTACAACAGTAATTTGTAAAAAATTCCGCCGAAGAAACTGGCGGCGGCGAGATAGAACAACAGAGCGTAGATCGTGGTGACTATCATCGTCGCTCCTGTGTCGTCGCGAGAGAAGTTCGTTACACGCAACCTGTCGGTTTCGGGAGTCCGGCGTACCGGCAAGCTTGCTTGGCGGGACCGTAAGGAAAAAGTTCGTAGAGATACTTGCTGTTGCCTTTATCTCGCCCTAATCGTTTACCGATGGCTTTGGTGAGAACTCGTACCGCCGGCGCGATTTCATATTCCTCGTAATACTCGCGCAGAAAATGAATCACTTCCCAATGCGCCGGGGTGAGTTCGCAATGATCCTTTTTGGCCATGGTTGAGGCGACTTCGTCGTTCCAATCGGCGACATTGTTCAGATAACCGTTTTCGTCGGTTTCTATTTTTTCCCCTGCGACGCTAATCGTGCCCATGATTATTCTCTCCTTTGAGTTTCACAACCACGCCATAACCGGCGAGTGTTGCGCGACGAGATCAACGAACCCGCCGTAATCCACCAAGGCGATGCCCGGCAGAATTTTATCTTGAATGCCGCGCGCTTCGATGTCTGGTTTAAGCGCATAGATGTGCAGTTTCTGTAAGGCCTGTTCGAGCGCCGGGGTGAATGCCGTCTGCGCCATGGCGCCATAGACGCCGTCTTCGATCAACAAGATTGCGGTACCTACCGTCGCGTGACGCAGACAACTTTCGAGCGCGTTGCGTTCGAGTGGCGATTTATTCACGGTGTAGAGCATTGCCATGGGCTATGCGCTGAAGACGACGTCTTGTTGCATGATGCGCTGCGCCAGAGTGTCCGCGTCCAAGACTTCCACTGCGACCGCCAAATCGGCCGGTGTGAGCCCGCGCGCGTTCAATGATTCGCGTTCGACGTAAATCTTTTCGATCTCGTAGTCCGGTAATGCGCGATAAGCACGCGTAAAATTTTTAGTCTCGATCGGGCGCGTGTCTTGGTTCTTCACTAACTGATAAACCCCGTCGTCGAGAAACGCCAACGTCACGTCTTGATCGAATGCGGCGGTGATGAGCGCCATCTCCAGCGATTCGAAAGCGTAAATAGTGCCGTGTGGTGCCTTGCGATTGACGATCATAATTTTTTTCTTAGTCGCCATGCTTAATCTCCGAACACGACGACGCGATCGGCTTGAATAGCGGCTTCGACGAGTTGTCCGAGCCCGGAAATGCGAAAACGCGGCGCGAGGTTGTCCATCTCGAGGCCATGGCGTTTGGCGTCTTCCGAATCGAGAATGCCGCGTCGTTCCGCGGCGGCGATGCAGGCGACGAGATCAAGTTGATATTGTTGCGCCAGCGTTGACCAACGTTTGACGACGTCTCGGTCGTCGCGTGGCGGCACTGAAAGCGCCGTCGCGTTGAGTACGCCATCATGGTAGAAAAAAACGCGTAGAACATGGTGCCCTTTTTCGAGGGCTGCTTTGGTGAAATGGAACGCGGTGTCCGACGCTTGATGCGTATACGGGCCTTCGTTCACTAAGACGGTAAATTTCACGCGCGTCCTCGAAGGCGGGGCGCCGGTTCGTTAGTGCTTGCGGTGAAGGTGTTTGGCACTTTCCGCGATGCGGTCCATCAAAGCGAATAGGACGCCGGAAACGACCAACATGGCGTGAATGCCGACTTTCCACGCGAGCTTGGTATCCGAAACCGTCCATTGTGCCGGGCTGCTGAGGTCTTCGATAACGATGGAAATATTGACGAACGATTTCAATAATTCAATCGCGGAAATCGCGACGATAGAGGCGATCAGTTTGACTTTGAGACCGGAGAAGTCGACTTTGCCCATCCATTCGGGACGGTCTTCGTGATCGGCGGTGTCGATCTTCGATACGAAGTTTTCGTACCCGCTGAAAACGATAATGAGCAGCAAACTTGCCACGAGCGATATATCGACCAAGGTCAACACCGCCAGGATGACTTCACTCTCGTCCGCCGACAGCAAATGCGGCAGGATGTGGGTGAACTCTTGAGTGAATTTCACCAGCAACATGCCGATCGCAATCACTAAACCGAGGTAGAACGGCGCCAACAACCAGCGGCTGTTGAATATGAATATTTCGAGAGTTTTTTCGATTTTTTTCATGAGAAAGCAATGTAACCTGACCGCGGCATTATCTCCAAGAACCTTGAACTTTCAAGGCGTCAGAATACGCGGAAATAGGGCATAATGCCGAACTTTTATAGCCAGCGTAAACAAGTATGAACATACTCGTCACCGGCGGCGCCGGGTTTATTGGTTCGCACGCGATCGAGCGACTGCTGCAGGAAAACCATCGTGCGCGCGTCGTCGATAATTTATCCACCGGTAAGCGCGACAACCTGCCGGCGAAGGGCGTCGAATTTATCCAAGGCGACATTCGCGATCGCGCCGTCGTCGATTCCGCAGTGAAAGGGGTCGATGCGATTTTACATCTGGCCGCGGTCGCGTCGGTTCAAGCGAGCGTCGATGATCCGATCGGTACGCATGAAACCAATCTCGTCGGCACGCTGAATTTGCTTGAAGCCGCACGCCGACATGGCGTGCGCCGATTCGTGTATGCCAGCTCCGCCGCGGTTTATGGCGATACGCAGCAACTGCCGGTGTCTGAATCCTGCATTCCTGCGCCATTGTCTCCGTATGCCGCGGACAAACTCGCAGGTGAGCACTATCTGGCGTTTTACGGTAATAAATTCGGCGTTCAAGGAACAGCGTTTCGTTTCTTCAACATCTACGGCCCACGTCAGGATCCATCGTCGCCGTATTCCGGCGTTATCAGCGTTTTCGTCGAGCGGTTGCGGGCACAGACGCAGGTTGCCGTTTTCGGCGACGGTAAGCAGACACGAGATTTCGTTTACGTCGGCGATCTGGCGCGCGTGTTGGTGCACTCGTTGAGCGATCAAGCCACCGTCGGCAAAGTATTCAACGTCGGACGCGGCATCGAATGTTCGCTGCTGGAATTGTTGAGTACGTTAGAACGTTTAAGTGGACGTACGCTTCAGCGACGCCATGATGCGCCGCGGGTGGGGGATATTATTCGTTCCTGCGCCGATGTTGAACGTCTGCGCTCGGCGCTCGGCGAGGTGCCCGCAACCAACCTGGAACAAGGGTTGGGGCACCTGCTGCATTTCAGCAAAATAATCTAAGCGGATTTATTCGACGGTAATTGTCGAGGGATCGGATAGCGGCGATTCAAGTCCGCTGCCGATGGCCGAGATCGCGAAGTAAACCGTGACACCGCGCGTCAAACCCGCCAACGCCGGATTGAAAATATAACTTGTGCCGGTGCCGGCGAGATCAAGCGAAACCGGTACACCACCGCTGCCGAAAGGTAACAGCGAATAATAAACGCGATAACCGGTGACGCGGCTGTCCGAAACAGCTTGCCAGGAAACAAGATAAGTTGCTGTCGGTGTGCCGCCGCTGGTGGTGGCGAATGTCGCAGTTACGTTACGCGCCGCGGTCATCGACACGACACAGCTTCCCGTTCCCGAGCAGGCTCCGCCCCAATTACTGAAAGTCGAACCCGACGCCGGCGTCGCGGTCAATGTGACCGAGGTGCCGTTTGCATAAGTTTCGCTGCAATCGCTGCCGCAGGTAATTCCTGAGGGTGCGCTGCTAACGCTGCCGGAGCCGCTGACGCCAACGGTCAAATCAAAGGTATTGGGTGTGAAGGTGGCCGTAACGGAGCGTGCCGCTGTCATCGAAACCATACAGGTTCCGGTGCCGGAGCAACTGCTGCCATTCCAACCACTGAAGCTATAGCCAGAGTTCGTCGCCGCCGTCAGTGTGACCGATGTGCCGCTGGTATAACTCTCGCTGCAATCGCTGCCGCAGGTAATGCCGCTTGGATTGCTGCTGACCGAACCTGAACCGGAAAGGCTGACTTGGAGCGTGTAATTGCTGGCGGAGACAGGGCTGAACGTAGCGGTTACATTGCGCGCAGCGTTCATTGTCACCGCGCAACTGGTGGTGCTGCCACAACTGATGCCCGTGCCGCTCCAACCGGTGAAGGTGTAACCCGAAGCCGCCGCCGCCGTCAGCGTGATGGAGGCGCCGTTGCTATAGGTCTCGCTACAATCGCTGCCGCAGTTAATGCCGCTCGGTGCACTGGTGACTGTCCCAGAGCCATTACGGCTGACGGTTAGCGTGTAGCTAGATGGGGTGGAAGAACCGCCTCCTTGCGAACTTGCCGGTGTCAGGCTGCTGCTGGTTTCACCGCCGCCACCGCAACCGGCCATGACCATGGCGGAGAGGGCGACTGAGAGACGGAAGAATTGAACAACTTTGGATTGCACGCGATGTCTGTTTGAGAGCATAGCCATTTATTATGTTTCCCTGGGACGACATGTAACCTCAATTATTAGCTATGTCGCTATAGGGCAACGGATCGACGGTTAGGCAAGGTAGATCAACGCACAATCGTCTGATCGGCGGCTCCTACAAGGTGATCGGAGGAGGGGAAATAGGGGCGAATTCCGCCGTTATTCGATGTTTATCGATGTCTGATCGGACATTGGCGACTCCAAACCCGAGCCAGTGGCCGCGACCGCGAAGTACACCGTCGCGCCTCGGACGAGACCGGCGCTAGCGGGATTGAACGAATAACTCGTGACGTTGCCGAGATTAATCGTCGTGACATTCCCGCCGCTACCGAAGGGAACCAAGGCGTAGTAGAGCTTGTAACCACTGACGCGGTTATCCGCGACGGCTTGCCAAGAAATTAAGTAATGCGCTGTCGGGGTCGTGCTGGGTGGTGGCGTCGTTGGAGGAGGCGTATTGGCCACGAACGTCGCGGTGGCATTGCGCGCAGCGGTCATCGATACCATGCAGTTTCCGGTTCCCGAACAAGCGCCACTCCAGCCGCTAAAGGCGTAACCCGATGCTGGTGCCGCGTTTAATGTCACCGACGTGCCGCTTGCATAATTCTCACCACAATCGCCGCCACACGCGATACCCGCAGGCGAGCTGTTTACACTTCCCGAACCCGAGACACTGACCAACAACGCGTAAGTGACTGGCGTTGGTGTCGGAGGAGGATTGCCACCGGCGTTACCACTCAAGCGGAACGTCGCCATGACCGAGTCGCTGCCCGACATTATCAGCGTACAGGTTCCACTAGCAGGACAACCGCCGCCGGCCCAACCGCTGAACTCGTAGCCCGTTGCGGGCGTCGCGGTAAGCGTTACCGAGGCGCCACGCACGAAACTTTCGTTGCAGACGGAACTGCATTGAACGCTACCCGGATTGCTGGTGACGGTACCGGCGCCGGATACATTGACGAGCAGCGTATCTTGCGTAGCAGCGGGTCGAGTCGTTCGATTTCTTGGCGCGGCCATACCGCTTTCAGCGGCGACGATAAGAACCAGAAAAAGAAAAACTTTAAAAAGAAGACCGACCGACGCGCGTTGTCCACACATATTTTTTCAATCTGTTTTGGTTGATACCTTCGATAAGATCGAAATGAAATCGCAGCGTTCCCTGGTCCTCGGATCGGCGGCAGGCAAACGTGGATCAGCGCGGCGCGCGCTGATCGATGGCGGGTTACGAACGATTAGTGGAGATTAAAAAATAAACAGCGCGGCCGGCTGTAAAGGCCGCAATCGAACTTCGGAAGTGAAAGCGTGTTTGCCGT
>JAHFQD010000436.1 GCA_023266455.1 Candidatus Muproteobacteria bacterium | reverse complement strand
CGGTTTTGGCGAAAGCGGTTTGGTTACCGAAAAGGATTTGACGACGGTAGTACGGCTGATGAAGCAGGAGCGCGAAGTCGCTTACGCCGTTGTTGCACAAGATTCGATGCAGCTTCCTGCGCCGACGACCGAAGCAATCGAAAAATATTATCAAGCGCACGCTGACTTATTTCGAAGCGTTGAGCAAGTACGCGTCGATTATCTGCGTTTGTCTGCCGCTGAATTGGTGAAAGACTATCAACCGACTGAACAAGAGCTTCGCAAGATTTACACCGAAGATTCTTCGAAAACCGGTTCCGCTACCGAGCGGCGTGCGGCGCATATCTTGATCCCGTTTACCGCTGGCGCGGCGGGCGACGATGCGAAGAAAACATTGGCCAAGGCGGAAGACGTGGAAAAGCAGGCCCGCGCTGGCGCGGACTTCGCCAAATTGGCGCGCACCTATTCCGCCGATAAAGACTCGGTGGTGAAAGGCGGAGACTTAGGGGAAATTCGTCCGGGTGTGCTCCCGAAGCCGTTGGAAGACGCTATTGCTGGATTGAAACCGGGCGAGATCAGTAAACCGATACGCACCGAATACGGTTATCACGTTGTAAAGTTGACGGCGTTGAAACAAGCCACGCAAAAAACATTTGAAGAGATGAAACTGCAGTTGAGTAAACAAGCACGTCAACGCAAAGCAGAAGAACGCTACTACGAAGCCAGCGAGAAATTCCGTAACTTGGTGTATGAACAGCCGGACAGTCTTGCGCCAGCGGCCGATACGCTTGGGTTGAAAGTAGAAACTACTGACTGGTTCGACCGTAACGGCGGCAGAGGTGTCGCGGCGAGTCCGCGCGTCGTCGAGGCCGCTTTCAGCGCCGAAGTACTGACGCAAAAACGTAATAGCGACGCTATCGAGGTTTCCGGCGATACGTTGATGGCGGTTCATCTCGCGGAGCATCGTCCGTCGACGTTGAAACCGTTGGCGGAAGTTCGTCCTCAAATCGAACGCGCATTGCGTCAAGAAGCTGCGCAAAATGCTGCGCGCGAGCTGGGCGAAAGTTTGGTTAAAGAATTGTCGGCAGGGCAGTCGCTCGAAGCCGTCGCGAAAAAACGTGGACTGAAATATGTCGCTCCGAGAATGATCCAACGGGATCAGGCGCAAGCTTTCGATCGGCGCGTCATTGAAGAAGCGTTTCGCGCGCCACGACCGGAATCAGGCAAGTCCATCTTTGGCGGCGTCGATATGGGCGTTCAAGGATATGCGATTTACGCCGTCAGCAAGGTGAAAGAGGGCGATCCGGGAACGGCTGACACGGCGACCAAAGAGAGAGCGAGAACCTTTTTAGGGGCGCGCCGAGGATCCGATTATTTCGGGAATTATCGAGCGCGCCTCAAGCAAAAAGCGGATGTTAAAATATATCAGGAAAAGCTGTAATCAGAGGAACTGTAAGCGCGAGGACGGTGACGTCCTCGCGTGAGGATTACACCTTCGCGACAGCGGCGGTTTCTTCTTTGTGCAGAGAGCCGACCGCCACGGTGTTGAAACCGCCATCGACGTAGAGGATCTCACCAGTGATTCCCGAGGCGAGATCGGAACATAAGAACGCCGCTGCATTTCCAACTTCTTCAATCGTCACACCGCGCCGCAACGGCGCGGTTTTGTCGTTGTAATCCAGTAATTTCTTAAAATCGTTGATGCCAGAAGCGGCCAAGGTGCGGATCGGCCCGGCGGAAACCGCGTTAACGCGAATCCCATCGGGACCAAGCGATTGCGCGAGATAACGCACGTTCGCTTCCAAGCTGGCTTTGGCCAATCCCATGACATTGTAGTTGGGTACCGTACGTTCGGCGCCGAGGTAGGAGAGCGTCAGCAGCGAACCATTGCGTCCACGCATCAGGGCACGACCGGCTTTGGCCAGTGCCACGAAACTGTATGAGCTAATGTCATGCGCGATGCGGAACGCCTCGCGCGACACGGAGTCGAGAAACGACCCAGCCAGCGCTTCGCGTGGCGCATAGGCGACCGAATGCACAATGATGTCGATTCCATCCCAGCGGTCGCCGATGCGCGCGAACACGGACTCGATTTGTTCATCGCTCGCGACGTCGCATGGTAAAACGATGTCGGATTCCGTTTGGCGCGCGACATTCTCGACGCGCTCTTTCAGTTTGTCGTTCTGATAGGTGTACGCTAGCTGTGCGCCTTCGCGATGCATGGCATCGGCGATGCCCCAGGCGATCGAACGTTCGCTTGC
>JAHFQD010000100.1 GCA_023266455.1 Candidatus Muproteobacteria bacterium | reverse complement strand
AGATCATTCGTGACTTTAAAGTGGCTGTAATACTCGCGAATTTCTTCCTGCAGTAAATCCACGCGGTGTTGCGCGCGCTGTAAACGTTTGGTAGTGCGCACGATGCCAACGTAGTCCCACATGCAACGTCGCAGCTCATCCCAATTATGCGATACCACCACTTGCTCATCGGCATCGGTGACGCGGCTTTCGTCCCATGACGGCAAATCGCGCGTCGCTGTTTCGCTCTGGGGCAGTTGTTTCGCGATGCTGTCCGCCGCGGCTTGCGCGAACACCAGGCATTCCAATAGTGAATTGCTCGCCAGCCGATTAGCCCCGTGCAGTCCGGTAAAAGTGCATTCACCGATTGCGTAAAGACCGGGAAGGTCAGTGCGCGCGTCCTTGTCGGTGACGATACCGCCGCACGTGTAATGCGCCGCCGGCACAACCGGGATTGGCTCGCGCGTCATGTCGTAACCGAATTCTTTGCAGCGTTCGTAAACCGTGGGGAAGTGCGTAGTGATGAAGTCAGCCGGTTTATGGGTAATGTCCAGTAGAACGTAATCCAGACCACGCCGTTTCATTTCATAGTCGATCGCTCGCGCGACCACATCGCGCGGCGCCAATTCACCACGCGGATCATGGTCGGCCATGAATGCCGTGCCGTTCGGCAAGAGTAATCGTCCGCCTTCGCCGCGCACGGCTTCAGTAATCAAAAACGATTTTGCGCGCGGGTGATACAAGCACGTCGGATGAAACTGCATGAACTCCATATTGGCGACGCGACAACCGGCGCGCCACGCCATGGCGATGCCGTCGCCGGTAGAGGTGTCGGGGTTGCTGCTATAGAGATAAACCTTCGACGCGCCGCCGGTCGCCAGCACAACGAAGCGCGCGCTGATGACTTGCACCGTGCCGCTTTCCTTATGCAGTACGTACATACCGAGACAACGATTATCGCCATCGCGTGCCAACTTGGTGCGCGTAATGAGATCGATGGCGATATGGTTTTCGTAAATCGTAATGTTCGGATGACGCCGCACCCGCGCTTCGAGCGTCGTCTCGACGGCGCGGCCGGTAGCGTCCGCGGCGTGAATGACGCGCCGATGCTGGTGTCCACCTTCACGCGTCAGATGATAATTGCCTAATCCACCTTCGGAAGGCTCGCGTGAAAATGCCACGCCTTGTTCGATAAGCCAGCGCACCGAAGCGGGACCGCGCTGCACTACATACTCGACGGTATCGCGATGGCAAATTCCGGCTCCGGCAATTACCGTATCTTCAACATGGGATTCAATGGAATCTTCGGTCGTGTTCAACACCGCGGCGATGCCGCCTTGGGCGTAAAGACTCGACCCCTCGGTCAGCGTTTGTTTCGCAAGCAGGGTTATCTTCGCGGTTTCCGCCAATTTTAAGGCTAAGGTCAGCCCGGCAATGCCGCTGCCGACGACAAGGACGTCGGTCGTGATGAATTCAGACATGAGGCGATGAACGACTTCTGGTTAAGGTTATTGCCGGATTGTCCGGATTTTTCATTACCCTATTATACGACCGGAACGTTTCTTGGCGTCAGCGGACTAAATATAGGGACCGCTGAACACGCGATTCGTTTTAACCCAAGTCTTTTTGATTCAAAGGGGAAAACTATGCGTAATCCCGGTCGACTTTTGCAGCATACTGAAAAGGTCCGTAATTCTGAATCTTCGGTGACGTTGGCACGGATGGTCGTGCCGCCGAAGGAAGAGCGGGTTAGCGAACACAGTATCGACGAAAAGTTGGTGCGTCGAGTCCAACGAGGTGACAAAGTAGCGTTCGACCTGTTGGTTCGTAAGTACCAGCATAAGGTAGCGAAACTGGTGTCGCGTTATGTGCGCGATCGCCGCGAGGTGGAGGACGTTACGCAAGAAACGTTCATCAAAGCCTTTCGCGCGATCGGCGGGTTTCGTGGCGAGAGCGCGTTTTATACATGGCTGTACCGCATCGGCGTGAATACGGCAAAAAATTATTTGGAATCTCTCGGCCGCCGGCCGCCAGTATCGGACGTTGAAATGGAAAACGCCGAATTCATCGATCGGGCGGATGGATTACGCGAACAGGCGACACCGGAGCGGCAGTTGCTGACAGACGAAATCGCAGCTACGGTACATCGTGTGATCGAAGATTTGCCAGGGGACCTGCGGACGGCGATTACATTGCGCGAGCTAGAAGGGATGAGTTACGAAGAAATTGCAGGGATCATGGATTGTCCGATTGGTACCGTTCGTTCGCGCATCTTTCGCGCGCGCGAAGCGATCGATAAGGAACTTAAACCGTTACTCGAGCGTTAGAGGCGCTATTGTTCTTATGACAAAAAAGGAAGAGATGTCGGCATTCGTTGACAATGAACTTTCGGAATTTGAAGAACGGCGAGTTTTGAAAGAACTGTCTCAGAGCGACGAACTCAGGGGTGTTTGGGAAAGGCATCACATCATTCGCGCAGCCCTGCGCAAGGACTTGGACGTCATGGCATCGCCTGACGTTGCCAAGGCCGTCATGGAAGCGATTGCTCAAGAATCCACACACGAGCGGCGCGCGCCGAAAACATTGAACGCTGGCAAGCTGGTCGCGGGGTTAGCGGTGGCGGCCTCGGTTGTCACCATCGCGTTATTAAGTCTTCAGTCCACGCCGGGAAAAACGGCAATCGCGCAAAATTCGATGCAACAGGCCATATCGGCGAAGAAAGAAACAGCGGCGTCGCTCGCGCCGGAACGCGTATCCACGAATGCCGCGCCATTGAACGTCTACTTGGTGGACCGTAACGAAGCGGGTTTAGTGCCGCAAGCGCACACCGTCAATCAAGAAGAGCTGCGGTAAGTTCCACGTTTTCTCTCTCGATGGTTTGCTATCGCCCGAGTTGTCTGGGCGGATCTCTTACCTTATGTCTGCTCTCACCGTGACAATCGTGAATCACCGCATAATATTGAAACAGGGCGAATAGCGGTTCCTTAAAAACAAGACGGCGAGGATTCCACGGTGACGTGTGGCATGCGAGTGAATAACGACTCCATGACGGCAGAGGCGAGCGCCGCGATTGTTAATCGCATAATCGTTTTAGCGCGCCATGCTCGCGCATAACCTCATAAAACGGCTGATCCTGTCGGTTTCGATTTTTGCGATGCTGGTGGTATCCGCCGCGCGCGCAGAAACACTCGCGCTTCCCGATTTCACGCGCCTCGTGCGCAATCACGGCGCCGCCGTGGTTAATATCAGTACGACGCAGCGAGGTCGCGGTTCATTGCCTGAGAGCGTCAAACCGGAGACGCGCGATCCTCCGCGCGAGATGCTCGAACAGACGCCGCGTTCCGAAGGCACCTCTCTCGGTTCCGGACTGATTATTTCGCATGACGGATATATTCTGACTTGCGCCCACGTCGTCGAAGATGCGCGCGAAATCGCGGTGCGCTTGAGCGATCGGCGCGAATTAACCGCCAAGCTCGTCGGGCTCGATAGCCGCACCGACATCGCCTTGCTGAAGATCGAAGCCACTGCCTTGCCGGTTACCATCATCGGCAACCCGCACAAATTGGAAGTCGGCGAATGGGTGTTGGCGATCGGCTCGCCGTTCGGATTCGAGCGCTCGGCGACGGCTGGCATCGTTTCCGCCAAAGGCCGAAGTCTACCGAACGAGAATTACATTCCGTTTATTCAAACCGACGTAGCGATCAATCCGGGAAATTCCGGCGGACCCTTATTTAATTTGCGCGGCGAAGTTGTCGGTGTCAATTCGCAGATTTACAGTCGTAACGGCGGATTCATGGGCGTATCGTTTTCGATTCCGATCGACCTTGCTATGCGTGTCGCTGAACAAATAAAACGAGATGGTCGTTTGCGCCGCGCCTGGCTCGGTGTGAGTCCGCAAGAGGTGACGCGCGGTTTAGCGATTTCTTATGCGCTGGATCGACCGCGCGGCGCGCTGATCGCCGATATCTTGCCGGAGAGTCCTGCCGCGCGTTCCGAATTGCGTCCAGGCGATGTGGTGTTGGAGTACGACGGTAAACCGGTAGAGTTCTCCGCCGACTTGCCGCAGTACGTGAGTCAAAGCGCGCCTAACGTGCGCGTGAAGATGCGCGTGCAACGCCGTGGGTCCGGTGTGCGAGAAATTACCGTTGGTTTAGGCGAGTTGCAGGAGGAAATGGCGCCGCCGCCAGTAGGCGAGAAACTGCGTGCGGCGTTGGCGTTGTCCGAACTCACGGAGCGGCAACGCCGTCAGGAAAATATTACAAACGGTGTCATGGTCGAAGGCGTTGATGTCTCGGCGCGTCAGGCCGGTTTACGTGCGGGCGACATCATCACCGAGATCGACGGCAAGCGGATTTTCGATGTCACCGGGTTACAGCGTTTGTTAGCCCATGTTCCTTCCGGTCAATATGCGGTGTTACGGGTGCGCCGTGGCCCGCAGGCGCTGTATATCGCCGTGCTAGCGAACGGCGGCTGAGTAAACCCGCGCAATTCGTGTATAGGGGCGCCAAATGGGGTATCCTATGCGGCGTCGATGCAACTGAACCGCCCGTACAGATAAGCAATGGACCGTCGTAAATCGCTAGGCGCCCAAGGCGCCTTTTTCATATCTACTAATAACTTTTATCATCTCGGCACGCGCCGTTAGTCGTCGCCAACAACATCCATGAACCAAGCGCAGATTCGAAACTTTTCTATTATCGCGCACATCGATCACGGCAAATCCACGCTGGCCGATCGGTTTATCCAGCATTGCGGGGCGCTCGAAGAGCGCGAAATGCAGGCGCAGGTTCTGGATTCGATGGATCTTGAGCGCGAGCGCGGCATCACGATCAAGGCCCAGAGCGTCGCGCTGGATTACAAAGCGCGCGACGGTAAGGTTTATCGGCTCAACATGATCGACACCCCGGGTCACGTCGATTTCTCCTACGAAGTGTCCCGTTCGTTGACTGCCTGCGAGGGCGCGTTGCTTGTCGTCGACGCGTCGCAAGGCGTGCAGGCGCAAACGGTGGCCAACTGCTACACCGCGGCGGAACTGAATTTAGAAATCGTGCCGGTGTTGAACAAGATGGATCTACCGCAGGCCGATCCGGCGCGGGTCGGGGCGGAGATCGAAGACATCATCGGCATCGACGCCACCGAAGCCATCGCCGTCAGCGCCAAGAGCGGCATGGGCATACAGGATGTGCTCGAGGCCATCATTCAAAAGATTTCGCCGCCGCGAGGCGACATCGACGCGCCACTCAAGGCGCTCATCGTTGATTCATGGTTCGACAATTATCTCGGCACCATCTCGCTGGTGAGGGTGATGCAAGGGCGTTTGCACCCTAAGGAAAAAATTCGCTTGATGGCGACGGGGGAAGATTATCTCGCCGAGCAGATCGGAATTTTCACACCGAAGAAAAAACCCGTTACCGAATTGATGGCGGGCGAGGTGGGTTACGTTATCGCCGGTATAAAAGACGTGCGCAGCGCGCGCGTGGGCGACACCATTACGCACACGCATCGACCGGCGGATAAACCGCTTCCAGGTTTCAAAGAAATTAAACCGCGCGTATTCGCCGGGATCTATCCGATCGAGGCGCACGAGTTCGAATCGTTTCGCGACGCGCTCTCGAAACTGCAGTTGAACGACGCCTCGTTGCATTACGAACCCGAAACTTCGCAAGCGCTCGGTTTCGGTTTTCGTTGCGGCTTTCTCGGCATGCTGCATATGGAGATCATCCAAGAGCGGTTGGAGCGTGAATATCAGATCAACTTGATCACGACGGCGCCGACGGTCATTTACGAAGTTGTTACCGGCGCCGGCGCCGTGGTATTAGTCGACAATCCCGCGAAACTACCGGACTCATCGACGATCGAAGAAGTTCGTGAACCGATCATTCGCGCGACCATCCTGGTTCCGCAGGAGTTCGTCGGCAACGTGATCCAGCTTTGCGTCGAACGCCGCGGTGTGCAGAAGGATATGCACTATCACGGCCGGCAGGCGATGCTGGTATACGAACTGCCGCTTGCTGAAGTCGTGATGGATTTTTTCGATCGGCTGAAATCAGTGTCGCGTGGATACGCGTCGCTCGATTATGAATTCCTCGAATTCCGCTCGGCCGACGTCATCAAGCTCGACGTGCTGATCAACGGCGATCGCGTGGACGCGTTATCGATAATTGTGCACCGAGACCAATCGCTGTATCGCGGCCGAGATTTGGTAGCGAAGTTGCGCGAACTAATTCCGCGCCAGATGTTCGACGTCGCGATTCAGGCCGCCATTGGTTCCAAGATCATCTCGCGCGAAACCGTGAAAGCGCTGCGCAAAAACGTCACCGCTAAATGTTACGGCGGCGACATTTCTCGCAAGAAAAAATTGCTTGAGCGCCAGAAAGAAGGCAAGAAGCGCATGAAGCAGTTGGGTACCGTGGAAATTCCGCAAGAAGCATTTCTCGCCGTCTTGAAAGTGGACCAAAAATGATATTGGACTTCGCATTGATCATGTTCGTCGCCCTCGTCGGCACCGGTGCGCTATGGGGCTTAGATCGGCTTTTCTGGATGCAAAAACGCGAACAGCGCGCGCAAGCGTTGCTCGCCGAAGGCAGAACCCAGGAGGCGCTGCAAGTGCGCCGCGAGCCGGTGTTGGTGGAGTACTCGCGCGCGTTCTTTCCGGTTATTTTGATCGTGTTTGTGATTCGTTCGTTTATCGTCGAACCGTTTAGAATTCCCTCGGGCTCGATGATGCCGAATTTATTCAATGGCGATTTTATTTTGGTGAATAAATTCAGCTACGGCCTGCGTCTGCCTGTCATTAACCAAAAAGCCATCGACGCCGGTAATCCGCGTCGAGGCGACGTCGTGGTGTTTCGATTCCCCGGCGATCCTTCGGTTAACTATATAAAGCGCGTGATTGGCGCCTCCGGCGATCATGTTGTATATAAAGAAAAGCGCTTATATATCAATGGAAAGCCGATGGAGCAGTTCGAACGTCGGCAGTATTTTCCCCCTTATATAATGGATTTATCGGGGGAGT
>JAHFQD010000099.1 GCA_023266455.1 Candidatus Muproteobacteria bacterium | reverse complement strand
CAAATTTGGCCGCTAACACTTTGGTCAGCGCCGCGGTCAAGGTGGTCTTGCCGTGGTCGACGTGGCCAATCGTGCCCACGTTTAAGTGGGGTTTGTTGCGCTCGAATTTTTCCTTGGACATAGTAGGCTCGTCTCTAGAAAAGTTAAATAATTTCCAATTTTTGTTCTTAAGCGGCTTATCGAGGCTAGACTAGCTGGCCTTCTTGAGCACACTTTCAGCAACACTCGCCGGCACCGGCGAATACTTCTTAAATTCCATCGTGTACGTCGCGCGACCTTGCGATGACGAACGCAACGTGGTCGAGTAACCGAACATATTCGCCAGCGGAACTTCCGCGCGAATAATCTTCACGCCACCCTGACCGTCTTCTTGGCTCATGATGATACCGCGACGAGAGTTGAGATCGCCCATGACGTTGCCGAGGTAATCGGCCGGCGATGTCACTTCAACGTCCATGATCGGCTCAAGTAAAACAGGATCGCCCTTCAGACCGGCTTCACGCCAGCAGAGAATCGCGGCCATCTTGAACGCGTTTTCATTCGAGTCGACTTCGTGGTACGAGCCGTAATGCAAAGTGGCTTTGACATCCACGACTGGATAACCGAACTTGATACCACGCTGCATCGCTTCATCGACGCCCTTGCGGACGGCGGGGATGAACTCGCGCGGAATCGAGCCGCCTTTGATGGCGTCGACGAACTCAAAGCCCTTGCCCGCTTCTTGCGGTTCGAACTTGATTTGCACATGACCATACTGACCACGGCCACCGGATTGCTTAACGAAGCGGTATTCCTGATCGACCGACTTACGAATAGTTTCGCGGTAAGCCACTTGCGGCTTGCCGACGTTCGCTTCCACGCCGAATTCGCGTTTCATGCGGTCAACGATGATTTCGAGATGCAACTCGCCCATACCGGCGATGATCGTTTGGCTGGATTCTTCGTCGGTTGAAACACGGAACGAAGGATCTTCTTGAGCCAAACGTTGCAACGCCATGCCCATCTTTTCTTGATCCGCTTTGCTCTTGGGTTCCACGGCTTGCGAGATAACCGGCTCGGGGAATTCCATGCGCTCAAGCGTGATGACCTTGTCTTCATCGGACAAGGTGTCGCCGGTGGTAACGTCTTTCAAACCGACGCACGCGGCGATGTCACCGGCGCGCACTTCTTTAATTTCTTGACGTTCGTTCGCATGCATCTGCAGCAAACGGCCGATACGTTCTTTGCGCGACTTGACCGGGTTATATACGGAATCGCCCGAGGTCAGTACGCCGGAGTAAACGCGGATATAGGTCAACGCGCCAACGAAAGGATCGGTTGCGATTTTAAACGCGAGCGCAGAGAACGGCTCTTCATCGAAAGCATGACGCTCGCCGATAGAACTGTCCTTGTCGTCAAGATGACCCTTGATGGCGGGACGATCGATCGGCGACGGTAAGTAGTCGAGCACGCCGTCGAGCGTCGCTTGCACGCCCTTGTTCTTGAACGCGCTGCCGCAGAAAACCGGCACGATCTCAAGACGCATGTTGCGTTCGCGCAAACCCAGTTTGATTTCGTCGGCCGTCAACTGCTCGCCGCCGAGATATTTTTCCATCAACTTCTCATTGCCTTCAGCCGCGGCTTCAACCATTTGGTCATGCAGCTTCTTGCACTGGTCAAGAATTTCTGCCGGGATTTCTTTCTCTTCGAATTTCATGCCCTGGCTGGCTTCATCCCAGAAGATCGCCTTCATCTTAATAAGGTCAACCACACCCTTGAAGTTGTCTTCAGCGCCGATCGCCATCTGCACCGGCACCGCATTGGCGCCGAGACGGTCTTTAAGTTGTTGCACAACGTTCAGGAAGTTCGCGCCGGCGCGGTCCATCTTGTTGACGAACGCGATGCGCGGCACGCCGTACTTATTAGCCTGACGCCATACAGTTTCGGACTGCGGTTGCACACCACCGACCGCGCACAGCACAAAGATTGCGCCGTCGAGCACGCGCAAGGAGCGCTGCACTTCGATCGTGAAGTCGATGTGGCCGGGGGTATCGATAATGTTGAAGCGATGTTGCTCACGCTTGCCGTCCATACCCTTCCAGAAGCAGGTGGTGGCGGCGGAGGTGATGGTAATCCCGCGTTCTTGTTCCTGCTCCATCCAGTCCATGGTGGCAGCGCCTTCATGGACTTCGCCGATCTTATGATTGACACCGGTGTAGAACAGGATGCGCTCGGTGGTCGTGGTTTTACCCGCATCAATGTGCGCCATGATGCCGATATTGCGATACCGCTCAATGGGTGTTGTGCGAGCCACGACCGTAAGCCTCTATATAAGATCTAAAAAAAAATTTACCAGCGGTAATGCGAGAACGCTTTATTGGCTTCCGCCATGCGATGCACGTCTTCGCGCTTCTTTACCGCGTTGCCGCGTTTCTCAGCAGCGTCCATCAATTCGTCCGCCAACTGCGTGCCCATGGACTTACCGGAACGGCTGCGCGCCGCTTCCGTGATCCAGCGCATCGCGAGCGCCATCTGGCGATCCGAACGAACTTCGACCGGCACCTGATAAGTCGCGCCGCCGACGCGGCGGCTTTTTACTTCGACCATCGGGCGTACGTTGTCGAGCGCTTGATTGAATACTTCCAGCGGCTCTTTCTTGCTGCGGTTGGCAATGGTGTCGAGTGCGCCGTAAACAATCTTCTCGGCGGTCGACTTCTTGCCATGTTCCATCAGCACGTTAACGAACTTAGCGATCGTTACGTTATTGAATTTTGGATCCGGCGTGATTTCACGCTTGGGTACTTCGCGTCTTCTCGGCATATCTTTGTAACCTTAAGACTTCGGCCGCTTGGTGCCGTACTTGGAACGACCCTGCTTACGATCCGTGACACCAGCGGTGTCGAGCGTGCCGCGCACTGTGTGGTAACGCACACCGGGCAAGTCTTTTACACGACCGCCGCGGATCAGCACTACCGAGTGCTCCTGCAGGTTGTGGCCTTCGCCACCTATATAAGTAATGACTTCGTAGCCGTTGGTAAGCCGCACTTTAGCGACCTTACGCAAAGCCGAGTTCGGCTTCTTCGGAGTCGTCGTATAGACGCGCGTGCAAACACCGCGCTTCTGCGGGCTTGCCTCGAGGGCAGGTACCTTGCTCTTGCTGGTCTGGCGTTTACGCCCTTGGGCGACCAGTTGGTTGACTGTCGGCATTCAACACTCCGTCAAAACCTTACCCAGGCGAATTCGCCGGGCAGTTCGACCTCCGCGTGAGCGGGGATCGGGCAGTTAGTCAGATAAGGGAGGTAGGACAACCGGTGCTACCGGGGCATCGCCAAGACCATTATTTGGCAATTGCTAACCCGGAACAGCGGCCATTGTCGGCGGCCCCACGAACCTCTTTTTACTTCCTCCGATAAATCAGGCAGAAACAGGCCTGAATCAGAGGGGCGCGATTGTATTTATCCGGTATAGGGGTGTCAAGCTATAAAGAGGGATATTCTTCAATTCTTTATCTAATTATTTCCGTCGCCACCCACCCGAACCGAACGAACCGGCGTCGTTCAACACCGGTGCATGTCGTTGCTAACCTATTTCACCGAAGAAATAAGCCTTACAGAACCAACGCCAGAATAACGACCAAGAGCAGGATAATGATCAGCTCGCTACTGCTGAGCGATCCGCCAGCGGGTAACGAGTCTAATTTTCCCGCCGTCGCGACGACTTCCGCGTTCGTCATGGCATCCACGCGCGACTGCGCCTGTTCGGCAGATAACCCCATGGCCGATAGTTCTTTCGCGATTTCGGGACGTTGCGCCAAGGTTTTAATGCGATCGCGCGCCTCGGCCGCTTTCACCGGGGCGATGACTTCTTCGGTGGTCACCATGCTGGCATGCGCGGTGGAAAGCAACATGCAAAAGCACAATAAACCGCAGAAGATTCTATTAAAGAGGATCACGCTACGCTCCTATATATGATGTTGATATGACTGGGCGCATCTTAGGCGGGCTGACACGACCGAGCAATTGTTAGACGCCGTTCTTCCCGAAATGTCCGACAAGCGAATTTAAGGTGCCACTCCCTCTCCCCGCACACAGCCCTTCTCACGGTTTCTGGCTGTTTTCAAGCAGTTATCGCCGGCACCCCCTGCCTACTGGCTTATTTTTTGCAAAATACCCTGTTGAAGGAGCTAAATGAACAGGATGGTCAACGAACTCTTCAAAAGCATCAACGGCTTGTACGTGCTAATGCCGGACGGTCGACTCGGTGTTTACGACGAGCATGATCAGTTCCAATGCGACGCGGAACTCACGGCGGCGCTGCAGGAACATAATGTTCAATTGCTTAAAAATTATCTCAACGCGACCACGAGCGAGCAGGTCCGCCTCGGCATTATTTATCCGACGCGCGACGCGCATCCGTGGAAAACCGAAACCTTGCTCTTGGAAGAAAACGTCGTGCGCCAAATCTTTCCCGTCGGCGTCACTAATAAACCGCTGACGGCGTTCCAAAAGAAAAACCAGATAAACAGCTATTACCGCGCGATCGAAAACCTAATCAACTATCAACCCAAAGAAACGCCGGGAATGGTTTTCTGTCCGGTGTTGTTCGATCGCGGCGGCGCGATGGACGCCTATCTGCCGCTGTTAGGGCGTCCGGAAAAACCGGACGACCGCGACATGCCCGTGTTGGAACTGCTTAATCTGGTCGCTGATATTCCGCTTTATCAACGTGGCGCGTCGTCGTTACTGGCGATTCGCGATCGCATTCACTCGACGCTGATTCAAAACAGTCGCCGCAGCGGATCGCAGTTCACGTTACTCGACAACGTCGAATTCAACAGCGATCGCAAAACATCAGACGATGCCTACGGATCCGACCGACGCACAGATCGCAGCGTTACGCTTTCCGCGGACGAACTCGAAGGCCTGCACATCAACCAATGCTTCGACATGATCGAGCAATGGTTGGAGATTCCGCATCGCACGATACAAGCTGGCGAACTGCGTCGATTCGTCCAATTTCGCGAGCTCAACAGCGCCTGCCTCGACGTCTTGGCCGAACGCAGTTTTGTTTACACCGCGCCGGCGACAACGCGATTGCTCGAACAAGGCATGACCGACAATTGGAATATGTACTTGCTTGAAGGTGTGCTGTTGTTGGAAACGGCGGATGGTCAATCGCTACGCATCGAAGGTGGCACGCCGAAATCGGAAACTCCCGTGGCGTTTTTGAAACCGCGCAAATATAAAGTCACGACGCTGACGAATGTCAGCTTTCTCTGGATTCACGACATCCTGCTACGCGCCGTCGACGATGTACAACGCAGCCTTCCGAAGCTCACGCCACAAACCACCAAGCCGCATACCTCAACACGCTAACGTTCCCGTACGCTCTTTAAGTTTCTAAATAGAACTCTTTGACAAGAGATTGCGCACCCTGATGAATCTGCGCGAAATGACAACCCGTCGGCGCTTTCGTCAAAAAAGTAGTTGCGTTGGAAGACATCGGCCGGGATTATGCCCAGTCGAAACTGTCAAAACGATACGGTAGATACACGAACTATTCGCCGGATAAATACCTACATCCCTGTCTCGGATAAGCGACAAACGATGACAATGTCTATGCAGGCACGATTTTTTAAAACGTCGGCGGAGTTCCGCCGCTGGCTGGCGAAAAGTCATGGCAAAAAAGAATTATGGGTCGGTTTCTATAAAAGAACCGCGGACAAAACCGGCCTCACGTATACCGAAGCGCTGGACGAGGCGCTTTGCTGTGGCTGGATCGACGCGGTTCGTAAGAGTATCGATGCGGAACGCTACACGATCCGATTCACCCCCCGTAAACCGAAAAGCTATTGGAGCGCGGTCAACATTGGACACGCGCAGCGACTTATTAAGCTCGGCCGCATGGCGCCGCCGGGACAACGGGCGTTCGACGAGCGCGACAAAAAAACCGCGAAGTATTCGTTCGAAAATAAGCCGCGCAAATTGAGCGCCGTTTACGAAAAAAAATTCAAAGCCAATAAAAAAGCCTGGCGCTTTTTTCAAGCGCAAGCGCCTTGGTATCAACGCACGAGTAACTGGTGGGTTTCGAGCGCGAAGCAAGAAGCAACGCGGCTAAAACGGTTGGCGACGTTGATCAAGGATTCGGCGAATGGTCGGCGTCTCGGCGCGTTCACCTACGACGCTAAAAAGTATCGGCGCGATGGCCGCGAACCCGGCGCCGATTTAGTCGCACCACGACGCCGCGCCCGTAAAATCAAAACGCGATGACGCTTTATTTCCGACCGCGCGGCAGCGGTTCGCCGTCGCGGTGGCTTACTGATCGATTCCGGGTTCTGCGATCGGGTAGGCCGGCTTACCTCTCGAACCGCACGTCAGATTCGGTACCACAAACCGAACCTCGGGGATCGCCTTTACAAATTCCTCCAACGCACGTTCATCGAAGTCCTCACCAACACAACCTTCGACCCACACCACGCGCGCGCGCATCCAAATCCATAGTGTGGCGTTCTTGAAACGATCGCTCTGTTTAAAACGGCGCCGCAATTCTTGGCTGATATCCGTATCGTATTGGTAGAAATTCGATTTCTCGCATTTACCCGTAAGCCAACAGGTTGTGCCGAATTCAGCGCGTGAATGCGCGTAGCCCTGCATCTCAGAATGCGTCATGCGAGGTCCGCGCGGCGCGGGGCAATCGGCAATGTCGTTCGCGACGTTGAAAAAAGGATCGTTAAACCAGTTTTTGCGAATCACCGCGTCGTCGGCGAAAGAAGCGGCGATCGTCAGCGTCGCCAACATGAACCCCACGAGGTTGCGTCGGATGCGCATCATCGACTATTTCCTACCTGCCGCGTTTGGAGCCGATCATCATACCCAAAGATGCGCGGTGATTACTCGGGACAAGCGCATTCGCTCATGCCAGTCGCCGGATTGATCGGGCTCAACAAGTACGCGCGATAACCGTTGGCGCTTTGTTTAAACCCGCGACCGACGATCTGTCCGCAATCGTTGATGCCATTAGCGGTTTCCAAG